>DATNLB010000335.1:0-5129 GCA_035603095.1 Candidatus Acidiferrales bacterium | reverse complement strand
ACGACTACTACCAGGCACAGCCAATACGTGTAGCGGACGGCAAACCCAGCCCAGGGATGAAGATAGATCTCCGCATGCAGACCGAAGGAGCCCGCAGCCGGATGCTCCGCGGTCATTTCCGCCAGCGCCCACATCACCGTGAGCGCAATCAGTGATCCGCCCAGAAAACTGAGGATCACGGCCGGGCCTGCAAGCTTCACAGAAATGGCGCTGCCGAGAAACAAACCCGTTCCAATGGTGCTGCCCAGCCCGATCATGGCGACCTGTCGCGGCGAGAGGTCTTGATGGAGGCCTCCCTCACGTTCAACGATCGCCGCGGGATCAGGCGCTCCCGTGGATACGCCGCCCGGCATTTCCGTCTTGCTCATGGCGAGGCATCCTAACAGAAATCCATTTCCTGTTCCTGGACCTGAACGTTAGGCCGGTGAACAACGCGGCACGACTGTCCCCCGAAACCGTCGCGCCGTTGCTCGGCTCTTCCTAAGATCGTAGGGGTGGCGCGAACACGAGCAAAGCCGCCGCGGAGGCAGTCATGAAAGCGGTCCTTGCACTGGTCATTATTTACGTTGGCACCTTCTTCCTGGTGATTCAGGGAGCATCGCAGAACCCCGTGCAAGCGGCGCCGCAAAGCGCGACGGCTTTACCGGACAACAGTGGAGCGCAGACGCCGGCGAAACCCATGGATCCGGTAAAGGACGCCGACATTCGCTCGCTGATGGAATTGCTGGGCGTGCGCGACGCCTTAGAAGAGGCCACCGCCAAAAGCACTGAACAGTATCGTGATAGTCTCCTGGCCACCGTGCCCGATAATGACCGCGGCCAGGCCTTCATCAACGCCTTCATGGATAGCTACCAGAAGCAGTTCCATCCCGATGATATGACCGATGGACTCGTAGCCATCTACGACAAGCATTTCACCGAAGATGAAATCAAAGGTTTGCTGCAATTCTACGGCTCACCGCTAGGCCAGAAATACGCGGCGGAAATGCCGAAAGTTTCCGCGGAGTCCAATTCCGCGGGTCGCGCGATCAGTCTGCGCGTGGCGCGTGACGTGATGCAGGATTTGCGTAAACAGTACCCCGGGGTCGGTGCGCAAGCCCGGCTCACGAAGCCGCATGCCGGGCCGCAGGTCCAGCCCAAGCAGCAAGCGCAGGCCCAGGGCACTTCTCAGCCCTGAGCAGAGAGTCCACGCCTCTTCCAGCCTGAGGCCATCTCCCACAGAATAGATTTCCGCTCAAGGAAAGCGCTTCTTGATCTTTATGTCGATTCCAAACGTTCCGTTCTGATCGCGGAGCCCGACAATGGAGACGTTTCGGTCCACGTTGTATTCCACTTGAATGACCTGCTGCTGGGTCGAGCTCACATTCGAAACATAAGTGATGGTGAGATTACGCGTAATCTGTTGTTCGACGGTCACGCGCGACCCCGCGTTTTGTTGCGAGCCAGTTGAACCTACCCCCGAAAGTCCGGGATCCACACGGAAGCGCGTTATCCCAAACAAGCGCTCCAGGCGCCCGCCTAGTTGGCTGGAAATTGCTTCCGAGAGAATCGCAGAAGCACCCGCTGTTCCGCTCTGTGACGTACCGCCACTCCGCGCCGCCCCCTCAGAGCTGGTCTGCCCCAGGGCAAGCAATGTGATGATGTCGTTGGCCGGAAGGGGGGGATCGGAGCGGTACGCCAGCGTGAGTTTACTCGCCGGACCATTGAAATTCAGCGTGATCTCATATTGCTGAATCGTCGTTGTTGCTTCCACATTCAAAACCGGATCAAGACGGAAAGGATTGGCGAAGTTCAAATCTCCGCGCGTAACGCGGTAACGGTTGCCCGCGAAATACAAATCACCGGACAGGAGATGGATATGTCCCAGGAGAATGGGGTGCTCCCAGGTTCCCCGCACGCGAAGATTCGCATCGGCTTGCAGTTCCGCGCCCGGCCATTCCATGCGCGCATCGGGTGCCGAGACGGCTTCGACGTCGAACTGCAAGTTGCGCAGGTACGATGAACTGGTGGTGGGGCTGCCAATGCCTTCCTTCGCCGAAACCAGCATGCCAGCAACTTGCAGGCCCTGTGTGAGAGTGACGCGCTCGATCGTCACCTTCCCGGAGAGCACCCCGGATGCCGTCGTCCCGGTCAGCCGGAGCGAACCTCCGACGAGCCAACTCATGCCCTCCGGGTAGCGAATCCGCACGCGATCGGTACGAACGCTGACGTCGTAGCGAAGCGGACTCTCCGCGTAATTCACGTTCCCAGAAAGATGCAGCGTGCCTCCCCCTGATTCCGCGCTCATATTTTCGAAGTACAGTCGCGTCGCATCGAATACCACGTCGCCCTTGATCGCGCTGAGCCCGGTGGGGAAATCCGCGGCGCGGGCAGAAGCGTTTTCGATGTGCACGCGGCCGGTGATGCGCGGCCGTTCCAGTGTTCCTTCGAACGAAGCGTTGATTTGCGCGGGACCTCGTGCGTCGAGATTCGGCACAAAACCGCTGATGAGCCGCAGGTCCATAGCGCCATTTAGGCGCAATCCCACGGCGCGGCGCCCGGCAAACTGCACCGAACCCGCAATCTGCAGGTTGGTGTCCACTCCCCGCAGCGTCACCGGGTCGATCTCCAGGCTGTCTTTCGTCGATCGGAAATGAACCGGACCCGTGTTTTCCAGCCGCACGTTGGCATAATTCATGGCCAGGCGCGAGAGATTCGCATCCACGATGATGCTCTGCGGCAGCTTCAGCGAACCGTTTAGCGAAATGTCACCGTCTGCATTGGCATGGCCGCTGAATTCTTTCAAATGCAAAGCGGTGAGCAGGAAGGGGTCCAGGTCAATATTCTTGATCGAAACTTTTCCACTTAGCGGGTAAGGATCGGCAAGTCCGAGCGTATAGCCCCCCGAGACCTCACCGGTGGTCATGGCGGAGCTCAATTCCAGGTGTGCCGTGAGGCCGTCTGACGCCAGTTTGCCGTCGAAACTGCCGACAATCACTTGGCCAATCCGGAGGTCCACGACTCGAAATGTCCCCTCGCCGAGCGGCGCTCTCACCGGGCCAACGGCCTTCAGCCGGAAACTCACCTGCCCGCCCACCGGCAAGCGCGTCGACTGTAATTTTTCAAAATTTTCCAGCGGCAGCGCGGCGCCCACGAGGTCAGCGGAAATCGTCTGATCCTCGTAGTGGTAACCAGCCGAACCGGTGATGATTCCCGCGCCCCGCCCATTTTCTTTTCCGGGCGGAAAGAACCGCAGCTCCGCGTCCGCGATGCGTGCCTCATTCGCCGAGACGTCCAAATGCCCGCGGAGACGATTGAAGGAAATTCCATACACGTTGCCATCGGCGAGATCGAAGAGGCCCGTGATGCTGGGTTCTTTCCGAGTGCCTCGCCCGTGAAACTGGCCGGTCAAGGATCCATTCACCGGATACGACCACCCCAGAAGCTGCTCGATGCTTTCGACCGGAACTTTTTCGAAATTGACTTCCGCTGTCCAGTTGTTCTCCGGCAGAAAACTCCAGTTGGTCAGGGAAAGATTGGTTTCCATATCCGTTTCCATCTCGCCGCGCCGGGCGTGCCCGCGCGCCAAAGTGAATTCCAAAGGTGAGTAGGTGAGATCGCCGTCGAGATAGTCCAGGAAGACGCCGTCGTAACGCACACGCTCCCCGCGTAGGTGGCCTTGAAATACGGAACCGCTCGAGGCTCCGACGATTTTGCCATCCCATCGGGCGCTGCCCGAGATTGGTTTTGCTGCCTCGGGAGAGCGAGGCGCAGCGCCTCGGAGGGCATTAATAAAGTCCTTGTAGGTTTCAATCGCTCCCGTTTCGAATCGCACGTTCAGTGCGGTATTGCGCGAAGCAAGAATGCCGTCGATGCTTCCACGCGACGACGGCGTTTCAAATTCACCTGAATCGATTGTCAGGATGTTGGGATCGTAGCGATAGCGGAACTTCCAGGCGGCCGTCACGGGTTGATGGTGTTCCGCTAATTTTTCGGGAGTCTCCCACACCGTGTTCGCGGAAATTTCGAAGTGCAGGAAGGGGCCGCTCCAGGTTTCCACCGTGTCCGCCGTTATCCGTGCGTCCCAATGTAATTCGTCGATCGGGAAGTCGCGATGCTCGATGGCCGGCAGAACCGCCGCAAGCCTCACATCTTGCACATGAGTGTCCGCCCTGAATTGCAGCCCGTCGAAACGCATCGTCACGCGCCCCGTTACCCTCCCGCCTAGAGCACCGGCAAAGAAATCCGGGACCTCCAGGCCACGGTTGTCGATTCGATAGCTGCCACGGCTAGTGAGGCCGGTGGCATGAAAGACCAAATACGGTAGAGCGATATTCTGTCCGGAATAACTCCCGCTCCCCTGGTACTGGCCGCCGGCGAACTGCCCTTCTCCGCGTACCTCCACCCGTCCCGTCGGCACGGTGGGTTCGCGGAGGGTCTCCCTGATATCCAGTAGATCGACCCAGCCGCGGTACCGGAAACTCCACTGCGGATTCGAGAAGTTATTCATTTCCACTTGTGCATCCAGGTGCGAATGCCCCGCGCTGAGCGCACCTTGCTCCAGCGTGAAGCCGTCTTGCCGCAGAGTGAATTTCGCCGCTAAGCCCACCTGCAGGGGTACGTAGGGCTTGGACGTGAACTGCATGGTCTGCCAGACCAGGTTGCCGAGGTATAGAGGATGGTCCGGCGTTCCGCCGCCATCTAACCCAAGTTGCAGATCTCCTCCATGGACCGTGATCGGTGTCTTTGTGTCGTTGTAGAGAATCCACCCGTCGGAGAGCAGCAGCCGCCGGATGTGCAATTCGAACAGCGTGTCGCGCAATGGCTTATTTATGGAAGTAGGCCGCGGAGGCGCGGGCACGTTGGTCGTACCGTTCTTTTCCACGCGGATGTGCACGTGTGGCTTTTGGAGAACCAGCTCGTCCAGCGAAACTCTGCGGCCCCAGAAGGAATCGATGCGCAGACCGGCCTGCACTTCCTCCGCGGTAAGAAGAGGTTCCGTGCCCGCGCGCTCCTTCCCGTGGATCACCAGACCCTTGATGGTGGCCCGCATGGCGAGCCATTGAATCGACAGAGCGCGCAACTCCACCTTGCCGCCGGTCATCCGTTCCAAACGGCTTACCAGCAAGCGGCTCAACAGCGGGTTGCCC
>DATNLB010000763.1:0-7352 GCA_035603095.1 Candidatus Acidiferrales bacterium | reverse complement strand
GCCGAGCGACTTTCTTGTCGGCTACGCCCCAGGGCAGCCCGCCGAGATTCTGCAGCCCGGCGAGGGAAAGCTGATCAAAGCCGGTTCCGACTTCGTCTTTGAAGTTCATTACACGCCGAACGGAAAACCCACGACGGACCAGACCAAGCTCGGACTTGTTTTTACAAAGACGCCGCCGAAAGAGCGTGTGCTGACGCTCTCGGCTTCCAACGGCACATTCAAGATTCCCCCGGGCGATCCGGATTACAAGGTGGACGCCACGTTTGAAGTGCGCAAGGACGTGAAGCTCGTGGGTTTGCATCCGCACATGCACTCGCGCGGGAAAGCGTTTGAGTTCAGATTGGTATTTCCAGACGGCGAGAAGGAGACCATCCTCAGCGTGCCGGTTTACAACTGGCATTGGCAGCTGTGGTACAACCTCGCGGAACCGATTGATCTTCCCCAAGGCACAAAAATCGAATGCACCGCTCATTTCGATAATTCGCCAAACAATCCCGAGAACCCGGATCCCAGCAAATCCGTGATCTGGGGGCAACAGAGCTGGGATGAAATGATGGTCGGATTCTTCAACTTGAAATTTGACGCGACGATGCCCGCAAAAGAGTTATCCGCACCGGAAGGGGCTATCCACGTTCATTGATATGTCCAGAACCCTGGGAAAGTCGTTTGCCAAAATCTTGATGCTCGTCCTGCTGCCCGCGTTTGCAGCGTTGTTTCTGAATGACCTGGTTGCCGGGCAAGGCAAAGGCCCGAGCTTCCATGTGGTTGCTTTGGCGGAGCGCGGCGGCATTCATAAGCCATTTGTGGACGCCGCCAAAGTGTGGCTGGGCAAGTTGGCCAGCGAGAACAATTTCACCGTGGACTACATTGAGGACACAGAGAAAATCGACGAGGCATTTCTCGCCAAATATGATCTATTTATCCAGCTGAACTACCCTCCTTACAATTGGACAGACACGGCCAAGGCCGCCTTCATCAAGTACATCGAACGAGGCAAGGGCGGCTGGATCGGATTTCATCACGCGACCCTGCTGGGTGAATTCGATGGCTTCCCGATGTGGCCGTGGTTCCACGAGTTCATGGGAGGAATTCGATTTAAGAATTACATCGCTACGTTTGTTACGGGAGAGGTTACGATCGAGGACAAGAACCACCCGGCGATGAAAGGTATCACTTCACCGTTCGTGATCAAAGACGAAGAGTGGTACACCTACGACACATCGCCGCGGCCGAACGTCCACGTGCTGGCGAGCGTGGACGAGAAAACCTATACACCGGCCACGGATCTTAAGATGGGAGACCATCCGGTGATCTGGACCAACGAGCACGTAAAGGCCAGGAACATCTATATTTTCATGGGGCACCGTCCGGAACATTTCGAGAACAAATCCTTCACGCAGATTTTCACCAATTCCATTTTTTGGGCCGCCGGCCAGCGGGAGAGTCGCGGAAAATGAAGCAAACCAACGTTGCTGGACGCAGTCGCCGCAGAATCTATTTGATCACCGCGTTTCAGGCACTATTGACAGCTGCGCTCCTGCTCCTCTTCTGGAGCATGGCGGCCGTTGCACAGGTACCTGGTTTCAAAGTGCTCGCTTTTTATTCGACAGATGTTGAGCCCGATCACGTCCATACTGCCAATGATGCCCTCGCTTTCTATCGAGGGCTGGCGGCGAAAAAGAACTTCACATTTGACGCCACAACGGATTGGACAAAGCTCAATGAAAATGATTTAAAGCCTTACCGGGTGATCTTGTGGCTGAACAATTTCCCGCAAACTCCGGAGCAGAGGGCGGCTTTCGAGAAGTACATGGAACACGGCGGCGGCTGGCTGGGTTTTCACGTTGCCGGCTACAACGATAAAACGACAAGATGGCCGTGGTTTGTAGATTTTATGGGCGGAGCCGTGTTTTACACGAATAACTGGCCGCCGCTGCCGGCAAAATTGACCGTCGATGACCGCACACATCCCGTGACCAGGCAGCTTCCCGCAACTTACGCGGCACCGGCGAACGAGTGGTATCTCTGGAAGCCCAGCCCTCGCTCCAACAAGAATGTCCATGTTCTCGTCACACTCGATCCTTCCAATTACCCCATTGGCGTCAAGGACGTCATTACCGGCGGCGACCTTCCCGTGGTGTGGACGAACACGAAATATAGAATGATCTACATGAATATGGGCCATGGGGAAAAGATCTACTCCGACGCGACACAAAATATGCTGTTCGCAAACGCGATTCTCTGGCTCGGGAACCAGAAATAGTTCTGCCGGTGGCAGAAAAAGTGGGGGAACATAAGTGAAGGTGCTACGGATCGTATTGCTCATTCTCTTTGTGGCATTCAGTAGCCGCTGCGGGGCGCAGACGACTGCTCAGCCGAAGAAGCGTCTTTTGGTCCTTGGAGAAGAAAAAGGCTACCGGCACGAGGCCGTTTCCCACGCCATCGCTACCATCGAGCGCCTCGGCCGGGAAACGGGACTGTGGACAACGACAATCCGGACCGATACCGAAGCGCTGACGAAGAAAAAACTCGAGTACAATGCCAAAAATCTGAATGATTTTGACGCCGTGGTCTTCTATACCGGTGGCGAACTGGAAATGAATCCGGAACAGAAAGCTGCGCTTCTTTCGTTCGTCCACGACGATGGAAAAGGTTTTATCGGCGTGCACAGCGCTACCATCACCTTCACGGACTGGCCGGAGTACGGCGAAATGATTGGCGGATACTTCGACGAACATCCCTGGGGCACGTTTGACGCACCCATTCTCGTCGAGGATCCAAACTTCCCGGGCATGCAGCAGTGGCCAAAGTCGTTTGTGCTAAAGGACGAGATTTACCAGATTAAAGATTTTTCGCGGAGCACGGTGCGCGTTCTGATGCGGCTCGATGCCACCAGGCTGGACCTGAATAATCCGCGCGTTCACCGAAAAGACCTCGATTTTGCCGTGACCTGGGCGAAAATGTACGGAAAGGGGCGCGTCTACTACTCAACTCTGGGCCACGTGGAGCAAAATTGGGACGATCCCAGGATCCAGAAAATGTACGTGGAGGCCATCAAATGGGCCATGGGTTTCGTTGACGCCGATGTAACGCCGCGACCGGTTACAGACCAATCCGGCAATAAGCACTAAACCGGAGTTAGTGATGGCACGGCATCGGCGGCACCAGGAATGGCATAAGTAAGTTCGTCATGGTGTTAACGTAAAGGCTGCTCTTTCGCGAACACGGGGATGGAGGTTCAATACAGATGTGGCGATTGATTTTCTCGTTGCTGCTGGCTTTCGCGGCTTGGGGGCAAACGCCCCACCCGATTCTGGCCGTAGGGTCATCTGCGCCTGATTTCTCCTTGCCCGGAGTGGATGGAAAGATCCATCGTCTTGCCGATTACGCGGCCAGTCCGGTGCTGGTCGTAGTATTCACCTGCAATCACTGTCCGATCGCGCAAATGTATGAACAACGCATCCAGCAATTGGAGACGGACTATGGCCGTCGCGGAGTGGCGATTGTCGCAATTCAGCCCAACGACCCGAAGGCCATTCGAATCGATGAATTGGACTCTTCGGACATCAGCGACAGCCTCGAGGAAATGAAAATTCGAGTTGAGTACAAACATCTCCACTATCCATACCTTTACGACGGCGAAACGCAATCGGTCACGCGCGCCTACGGTCCGCAAGCCACTCCGCACGTCTTCATCTTCGATAAGGATCGCAAGTTGCGCTACGAAGGCCGCGTGGACAACAGCTATCGCAAGGAACTGGTGAACACGACGGACGCCCGGAACGCGGTCGACGCGTTGCTGGCGAACCGAGAAGTACCCGTGAAGCACACGGGTGTTTTCGGCTGCTCGACAAAGTGGCAGGAGAAAGCCGCGTCCCGCACGGAAGCGCTCCATAAGATCGAAGAGCAGCCTGTAAAGCTGGAAATAGCAACGGCGGCCGACCTGAAGCGACTTCGTGAAAATCCGGCGAAGCACATGGCACTCATTAGTTTTTGGGCAACCTGGTGCGGTTCCTGCATCGATGAGTTCTCCGATTTCGAGGATACCTATCGGATGTACAAGGATCGCGATCTGGAATTGGTCACGGTGTCCGCCAATATGCCGGACGAAAAGGCCAGCGTGCTAAGGATGCTCGAGAAAAAGCATGCCACTAGCCGCAACCTGCTGTTTGCTTCGGACAACACGGCAGCACTACAAGCGGCGTTTGATCCGACATGGGAGTCGGCGGTTCCTTACACCGTTTTGCTCGATGTGGACGGTAGAGTTCTCTACAAGAATTTGGGCGGCGTGGATTTCCTTGAATTGCGCCGGACAATTCTGGCCAACCTCCCCTCGGATTACATCGGCTTCAATCAATACTGGCAGGCTGGTTCCGGCCAGAAGGAGCCGGCGAAGAGTGGCGGCCGATAATTGTGCGCAAGCCTCACAAACCACAACTTCCTCTCCTCGAGAAACAAAGCCCGTCCCCGCAGCTCAGGAATTCGCAGGAAATGGGAAGGCCAAGGGTTACGCCTGGGGACATCCATCTCCAGTTGGCCGTGCCTCCGGAGGCCCGATGAAGGGATATTTGCCATTGCTGCTCGCTGTGCTCTCTTTTTTCTCCGCACTGACGCCCACGCCTTCCCCGGCGGACGAAATTCCCAAAACAGCGTGGCGAAGGCCTCTTGGACAACCTCTGCCGAATCCGGGTGTTCGGAAAAACAAAACAGACATCGACGACGGCTACTGGCAAGGCGCTCCCGTCGGCGGGTTCGGCGCAGGAACGTTTTCGCGGACATACCGGGGCGACTTCGCCCGGTGGCACATCAAGAGCGGCGTGCACAAATACGCTCCGGTCTATGCGAACCAGTTCGCCATGTTCCAGCAGGTGGCAGGCGAGCCTGCGGGAACCGCGCAAGTGCTCATGACCGATCATCCCAAGAACGGCGAGCTCTCCAGTTGGCAGTGGGACTATCCCGTCGGCGCCGGCGAATATGCGGCGCTGTTTCCCAAGTCCTGGTATGACTACAAGTGGGACAAATTTCCCGCGCACGTTGTGCTGGAACAGTTCTCCCCGGTTCTTCCTGACAACTACAAAGAGTCGAGCTATCCCGTAGCGGTCTACAGGTGGCACGCGGCAAATCCCACAAGTAAATCAGTCACGATTTCTGTTCTACTCTCCTGGACCAACACGGGCGGTTGGTTTCGGAACTATCTGCGCGATTTTCAGGGTGCCCTCAACCAGGGAAATAGAAACCACTTCCGTACGGAATCTGTAGCGCCCACCGAAACCATGAAGGGCATCGTATTTGATCGCAATCGAGCCGAGGGCGTGGAAAACGAATGGGATGGTGAGTTCTCCATCGCTGCCCTGGAGTCAAGCGGCGTGGAAGTTACCTATCAGACGGAATTTCTAGCCGACGGCGACGGTAAAGCCGTTTGGGCTCCTTTCTCGAAGGACGGCAAGCTGGCAGACAGCACTACCTCGTGGGTGAGTGCCAGCGAGAAGCTGGGGGGCGCGATTGCAGTGAGGTTCACCCTCCAGCCTGGCGAGGAAAAAATCGTCCCCATGGTGATCGCGTGGGATTTTCCTGTGGTCGAGTTTGGCCAGGGTCGTAAATGGAATCGGCGTTACACAGATTTTTTCGGCACGACCGGCGACAACTCTTGGGCCATCGCTCGTGATGGCTTGCTACACGCAGCCGAATGGAGCGCTGCCGTTAATGCTTGGCAAAAGCCATACATTGATAACGAAAGCAAGCCGGCTTGGTACCGTGGCATGCTCTTCAATGAACTGTACGTGCTAACGGATGGTGGCACGTTCTGGGGACGCCCGGTGAATTCTGACCGCACTGCACCCGCGACGTTCGCGCTCCTCGAATGCTTCGACTACGCCTACTACGGAACGCTGGACGTACGATTCTACGGCTCCATGCCACTTCTGAAATTTTGGCCCGCCATCGACAAGCAAGTGTTGCGCGAATTTGCGCAGACCGTTCCCCGTGAATACCCGGAACTGGGACTCTGGGTCTGGAAAACACAGCAGACAGAATCTCCAGTGTTGCACAAGCGCAAGAAAATTGGAGCGGTCCCGCATGATTTGGGAGTTCCCGAAGGAGACCCATTCGTTTCGGTTAACGAACCCGGCTGGCAGGACACCAACGATTGGAAGGACCTGAACTCAAAATTCGTTCTCATGATCTATCGCGACTATGTGTTGACGGGGAAAAAAGATAAGGCCTTTCTGCGTGAGATGTGGCCATCGATGCAGGCGGCGATGACCTACCTGAGGCAATTCGATCACGGCGGGGGGATACCAGAAAACAGTGGTTACCCCGACCAAACGTACGATTCGTGGGTCGTACGCGGCGTAAGCGCCTACTGCGGCGGCCTGTGGCTTGCTGCGTTGCGCGCTTCGGAAGAGACGGGACGGGCTCTTGACGATCCCCGTGCGGCGGACGAATACCACAATTTGTTCCAGAAGGCGCAGAAGACTTACATCGACAAACTTTGGAATGGCGAATACTTCCGATATGACATGGAGAGCGAATACCGGGACAGCATCCAGGCGGACCAGCTCGCTGGACAATGGTATGCGAACATGACGGGATTGGGTGATCTTGTCCCGAAAGAGATGCAAGTGTCCGCACTAAAAAAGATTTTCGCGAACAACGTTATGAAATTCGGCAAGGGTGAAATGGGTGCGGCGAACGGAATGGCCGCCGATGGCAGCATTATTCGAGACAACGAACAGGCACAAGAAGTATGGGTGGGCACGAGTTTTGGATTGGCAGCACTGCTCCTGAGTGAAGGTCTAAAGGACGAGGCTTACCATACCGCCCGGGGCATTCATCACGTGGTTTATGAGAGCAAAGGCTACTGGTTCCGGACGCCCGAAGCATGGGATGACACCGGAAATTTCCGAGCTTCCATGTATATGCGTCCAGCTGCCGTTTGGGCCATGGAGATGACTAGCCCGGCTTCGCATTGAACGCGCGCTACTTTCACCTCTGACTGCCTGGGGCAGGTCCCTCGTAACTCCCCGAACTAGCCTTTCCATGAAGGCACGCGCAATGAAGCCGACGTCTGTCTTTCAGAAGCGCTTCCAGGCAGGAATCGGGGAGATGTTTGAAAGGTCGGTGCCCGAAGGGAAACTTACGTCGCGCATACTTGTCGTTCTTCGACTGATTGGGTGCTAAAGGACTGAAGCTTCGCTGGATCGGGAACGCATTTTAGCTGCCGCCAGGCGCTCATCGCGCGCCTTGTCACGCTGGAGTTCGTGGAGGTGTTCACGGAGCCGCGTGCGGGCCTTGTGCAACTGCGACTTCGAATCGCCTACCGAGCGTCCCAATATCTCGGAAATCTCGTTGTG
>DATNLB010000321.1:0-4248 GCA_035603095.1 Candidatus Acidiferrales bacterium | reverse complement strand
CAATGCGGCGCCTGCACCGTTTTGATTGGAGGAATGCCGCGCCGCTCTTGCCAGATTCCCGTCAGCGCGGCTGCCGCAAAGCCTATTACAACGATTGAAGGTCTTGAAAAAGACGGCCGGTTGAATCCGGTGCAGCAGGCGTTTCTCGACGCGGGCGCATTCCAGTGCGCCTATTGCGCTTCAGGAATGATCATGAGCAGCGTCGGCCTGTTGCAAACGAATCCGAATCCCAGTCAGGCGGAAATCGTTCAATTCTTGCAAGGCAATGTGTGCCGTTGCGGTACGCATCCGCGCGTCGTCGAAGCAGTCCGCCAAGCGGCCAAAATGATGCAGGAGCACGGGCGATGAGTAACGTCGAAGGAAAATTGTTCATCGCGCCGGAACGCTTCGAATTCAGCGCCGCCCCGTTCCATCAATTCGATTTGGCGCGCCGCGACTTTTTTAAGATTCTTGGCGCGGGAATTGCCGTTTTCGCGATTGCGAAAGATGCGCTGGCCGCGCAGGAAACGGCTCCCGGACATCGGAGTTTCCATAATGAAGAACTGCCGAAGGACATTAGCGCGTGGCTGCACGTCGGCGAGGATGGGCGCATTACCGGATTCACAGGCAAGGCTGAGATCGGACAGAACATCCGCACGGCTTTGGCGCAAACCATCGCCGATGAACTGCGTGTGCCGTTCGAAAGCGTTCGAATGGTGACGGCGGATACGGCGCTGACGCCGTTCGATGCGGGCACGTTTGGAAGCCGGACGACGCCGACGATCACCCCGCAGTTGCGGCGCGTATCTGCGGCCGCGCGCGATCTGCTGATTGAGGCAGCTGCCAAGGAATGGAATGTCGCCCCGGCGGGATTGGTCGCCGCGGACGCGAAGGTCACCGATCCCGCATCGGGCCGCTCGCTTAAGTATGCGGAACTCGCGCGTGGCAAAACGCTCACACGGAATCTCCCCGCAGAAGATCCGATTACGCCGGCAACACAATGGACGATTGCGGGCAAGGCGATTCCAAAAGTAGACGCCCGCGCGTTCGTCACTGGGAAGCATCAGTACACGACCGATCTGCGGCCTGCGGGCATGCTTTATGGCAGAGTGCTGCGCCCGCCGTCGTTTGGCGCGACGCTCACTTCCTGCGATGACAGTGCTGCGAAGGCCATGACCGGAGTGGTTGTTGTCCGTGATGGGGACTTCGTCGGCGTAGCCGCGCCGAGCGCACACGAAGCCCAGACCGCTCTCGATGCGATTCACGCTCAATGGAAAGAAGTGCCGCAGATTTCGAACAAGGAACTCTTTTCGTATCTCAAGCAGAATGCTGCTGCGAAATCCGAGGATCGATTCCGCAAGCAGAAGGGATCAGTCGAAGAGGCGCTGGCAAACGCGGCGCATCGACTCGACGCAACCTACACAGTTGCCTACATCGCGCATGCTCCGCTCGAACCGCGGGCGGCCGTAGCTCAGTGGGCCGATGGGAAACTGACGCTGTGGACCGGCACGCAGCGGCCGTTTGCCAACCGCGACGAGCTTGCAGATGTTTTCCATTTGCCCGAAAGCAGCGTGCGCGTGATTGTGCCGGACACGGGCTCGGCGTATGGAGGGAAGCACACCAGCGACGCGGCGATCGAAGCCGCTCGTCTGGCGCGCGCCGCCGGGCGTCCCGTGAAAGTGGTATGGACTCGCGAGGAAGAATTCACCTGGGCATATTTCCGGCCTGCGGGTGTCATCGAAGTCAAAAGCGGCATTGCCAGCGATGGCGCGCTGACGGCTTGGGAATTTCACAACTACCATTCCGGAATGTCGGGGATCGAGACTCCCTACGATGTCGCGAATCAACGAACGGAATATCATCAGGTGCCGCTGATTTTGCGTAGCGGTTCCTACCGCGGCCTTGCGGCGACGGCCAATCATTTCGCGCGCGAAACGCACATGGATGCATTGGCGAACGCGGTGAAAATGGATCCGCTCGAATTCCGCATGAAGAATCTCTCGAATGCGCGAATGCGCGCCGTGTTGGAAGCGGCAGCGAAGTCCTTCGGCTGGTCGCGGAAGAAAACACAAGAGGGGCAAGGATTCGGCATCGCGTGCGGCGACGAGAAGGGCAGTTACGTGGCGACCTGCGCGGAAATCGCGGTGGACAAAACTTCACGAGCGGTGCGAATCGTGCGCCTGGTCGAAGCATTCGAATGCGGCGCCATCGTGAACCCGGATGGTCTCCGCAACCAGGTGGTCGGCGCGATGATTCAGGGGCTGGGCGGCGCGCTTTTCGAGGCCATCGAATTCGAAAACGGCCGCATCAAGAATCCGCATTTCGCAAGCTATCGCTTGCCGCGCTTCCGCGATGTTCCAGAAATCGAGGCCGTCTTGCTCGATCGCAAGGACATTCCCTCTGCCGGAGCGGGCGAGACGCCGATCATGGCCGTGGCGCCGGCGATCGGCAACGCCATTTTTGATGCGACTGGCGTTCGCCTCAATAATCTGCCGATGGTGCCAAACGGACTTCGGTCCGCGTAAGACCGATAAGAAACGACGCTGGATGTTCTTGGCATGAACTCACCAACCAGGCGGCGAGCGCGGTTCCTTGAAGTTCAGATCGTTTTGTCCTTCGCGTAACAAAGCGACTCCATGTTGCACTCGATACATTTTGGTTTTCGCGCATGGCAGACCCGGCGTCCGTGCCAGATCAGTTGGTGGGAAAATTGGATCCACTTCTCCTGCGGAATAATCTTCATCAGATCCTGCTCGACCTTCTTGGGATCTTCATTTCGCGACAAATCCAGGCGCTTCGAAAGGCGCAGCACATGGGTATCTACGACCACCCCGCTGGCGATCCCATACCCTGTGCCGAGCACCACGTTCGCCGTTTTTCGCGCGACCCCCGGCAGCGTGAGTATCTCCTCCATCGTGCGCGGCACTTGCCCGCCAAACTTTTCGATGATCGCTTTGCTCGCGCCCATCACGGATTTCGTCTTGTTGCGGAAGAATCCCGTTGGCCGGATGTCCTGTTCCAACTCGCCGGGTGTGGCATACGCGAACGCCTTCGGATCTGGATATTTCTTATAAAGCGTTTCGGCGACCTGGTTCACGCGCACGTCCGTGCATTGGGCGGAAAGAATCGTGGAAATAAGCAGTTGAAATGCATTCTCGTGCTTCAGCTCGCACGTCGCATTCCCGTACGCTTCGTCCAGTTTCGCGAGGATTGCCGCTACACGCTTGGGGTCCGTTCCCCCCGCATGAGCCTGCTTAGCAGCCTTGGCTCTCTTCTCGGATTTCGCTGTTTTTGATTTTGCCCGAACGAGTTTCTTCTTCGCCAAGGATTTTTTCTTCGATTTGGTCGCCATAGGAGCCAAAACTATAGCATGGAGGAAAGAGCCGCGAGCAATCTGCGGAAAGCCTTCCCCCGATGGCTACGCTGATTCTTTTCTTCAGGGGGGAGCTCTGCAAAGGTTTTCTCAAGAGCCGGGAAGTAGAACACCGGATCGTAGCCGAATCCGCCCGATCCGCGCGGCGCTTCCAGGATTTCTCCGTCGACGCGATCCGTCACGATCGCCATGGCTCGTCCGCGTTCCGCCAGAGCGATCGCGCAAACGAAATACGCCGCACGATCGGATCCTGCTTTGTCTCGCATCTCGCCCAGCAGCTTCTCAATCCTTTGCGAATTTGTCGCCTGCGGCCCGGCGTACCTCGCGGAATGAACGCCGGGCGCGCCGCCGAGAGCGGGCACGACCAGCCCCGAGTCATCGGCGAAGACCAGTCCGTCCTGAAGTCGCGAGTAATGCAGCGCCTTGCCGGCCGCGTTTTCAGCGAACGTTGGAGCGTTTTCCTCGAACGCGGGAAGCGCATCAAAATCCGGTAGCAATGCCAGATCAATCACCACGGAAGGCGCGGACGCTCTCGCAAGCACGCGGTACTCGGCGAGCTTCCCCGCATTGGATGAGGCGAAAAAAAGTTTAGCGTGCGCGCGCACTGAATTTTACGGGCAGAAGGGCGCGTTGCTCTTCCGTCAGTCGGCGAATCCCCGCCGCGGCGAGGGCGAGAAGATCCTGCATCTCGCTTCCGGAAAACGCGCGTCCCTCCGCCGTCGCCTGGATTTCGACAAAATGCCCGTTGCCGGTCATGACCACGTTCATATCCCCTTCAGCGCGCGAATCCTCTTCATAAGCGAGATCCAGCAGCGCGCGGTCGTCCACGATCCCGACGCTCGTGGCCGCCACGCTATCGATCAGCGGCGAACTCTTCAAGATCCCCGCCGCGGTCA
>DATNLB010000392.1:0-6186 GCA_035603095.1 Candidatus Acidiferrales bacterium | reverse complement strand
TTTCTCCTGCGTGTGCGAGGCCGCCACCCGCGACAATTCCTGTTGCACCACTTGCGCGAACTCCCCCATCTGGCGCTCCATCTCGATCATTTTCTCCCGCATGTTCAGAATAATTTCGATGCCCGCCAGGTTCACGCCCATGTCGCGCGCCAGCGTCAGGATCACGTCCAGCCGCTCCAGATCCGAATCCGTATACAGCCGTGTGTTCCCCTGCGAGCGCGACGGCTTCAGCAGCCCCACGCGCTCATACAGGCGCAGCGTCTGCGGGTGCAGCTTGTACAGTTCCGCCACCGCGCTGATCATGTAGCCCGCCTTGGCCCGTTTTTTCGCTCGCGTAGCCATAGTGTGCGTTAGCTTGCGCCCTGCTTCTTACGCTGTTTCCGATTCCAAAGTGCGAATCCACAACCGGCGCCAGCCGTGAGCCAGATCGCCAGATCAATCAGCAATCCGACAGATGAAACGGGAAGCTGCCTCGGTCGCAGGCGATCGATCAAGAAAGTTATGAGAAACACTGGAACTCCGAATGCCAAAACGTCCATGCGCAAGACAAATTTGGTCTTCTCGCTCATCGCGGAGCCTCGCTTCCCGCTGCCCTTTACACTCCCGCCTTGCTGAACAAATCCTTCCGCGGATCCCCTGGCGCGACGGTCTCCAACTCCTTCATCAAATTCCGCACGCGCTCATCCGTCGGCGGCGGCACGACCACTTGAATCTCCACGTACTGATCGCCTCTTGTGCCATTCCTGGCGCTCGGCACGCCTTTGTCCTTCAGCCGCAGCGTCTTTCCGCTGTTCGTTCCCGGCGGGATTCGCACGATCGACCGCCCGTCTATCGTGGGCACTTCTATCTTCGCGCCTAGCGTCGCCTCGCTCACCGTGACCGGAATCTTGGTGTACAAATCGTCGCCGCGCCGTTCGAAAAACTCATGCGGCTTCACCACCACCCGCAAATACAAATCGCCCGGCGGCGCGCCCATGGTCCCGGAGTTGCCTTTGCCCGGGACGCGCACCCGCCCGCCATTCGAAACGCCCGCCGGGATGCGCACGTCAATCGTCTCCGACCGCCGCACGCGCCCTTCGCCGCCGCAGGTCTTGCAAAGTGTGCGCAGCTTGCCCGTGCCGCCGCACCGCGTGCACGGGACGTTGAAGCGCATTTTGCCCGCGGCTTGCTGGATCGTGCCTGTTCCCCCGCATGCAGTGCATGTTTGTGGTGAGCCCACGGCACCGGTGCCATGGCACGTCTCGCAGGTATCCAGTCGCGTGATCGCAAGCTTTTTCACCGCACCGCGCACAGCATCCCAGAAATCGATCTCGAGCTGGTATTCCAGGTCGCCGCCGGGTTCGTGCTCCGGTTCCATCCCGGCGCTTCCGCGTCCACCGCTGAAAAACTGGCTGAAGAGATCGCGGAAGCTCGATCCGCCGCCCGCCGCGCCCGAGCTGCCGCCAAAATCAAATCCCCCAAAATCAAAGTTGACGCCGGACTCTCCGTCGCGAGAGCCCGCTCCACCCGGCCCTCCCGGGGGAAGGTTGTCGCTGTAGAAGCCGTACTGGTCGTACATCTGCCGCTTTTTGGAATCGGAGAGGACGTCGTAGGCTTCCTGCAGTTGCTTGAATTTTTCTTCCGCGGATTTATCGCCAGGATTTAAATCCGGGTGATACTTCCGCGCCAGCTTGCGAAACGCCGCGCGGATATCCTTGGCGCCCGCCTTCCGCGGCACTCCCAGCAGTTCGTAATAATCTTGTTTTGCTGTCGTAGGCATGTTTGTAGTGGTAGGGGCGCAGCATGCCGCGCCACTACCCGGCACGTTCGCTAATTCGGCCGCTTGCGCTAATCCACATCGAAGCAGGAAGAAAAAGCACAAACCAAAGTACTTTCTCTTCCTACTTAAAACTTACAACGGAAAACTTTCTCAGTTCGGCCGCTTAGTCTCATCCACGTCCACGTACTCGGCGTCGATCACGTCGCCGGGCTTCTTCTCCTGCGCGCCGCTCGAGCCGGCGGAAGAACCCCCGCCCGCCCCTGCGCCCGCGGCCGCACCGGCCTGCCCCGCGGCACCCGCCGCTTGCGACGTCTTGTACAGTTCTTCGGCGATCTTGTGCAGCGAGCGCTCGACGTTTTCCGTGGCCGACCGCAGCCGTGCCACGCCGCCTTCGTTGATGGCCTTTTTTGCGTCTTCGATGGCCTCTTCGGCCTTCTTCACGTCCGCCTCCGCGATCTTCTCGCGGTTTTCGCGGAGCATCTTCTCCGCCTGATAAAGGATGCCGTCCAGGCGGTTGCGCGCCTCGACCTCTTCCATCCGGCGCCGGTCGTCTTCGCTGTGCGCTTCGGCCTCCGTCTTCATCTTCTCGGCCTCTTCCTTGGTCAGGCCGCTCGATGCGGTGATGGTGATCTTCTGTTCCTTGTTGGTGGCCTTGTCTTTCGCGCTCACGTTCAGGATGCCGTTGGCGTCGATGTCAAACGTGACTTCGATCTGCGGCGTCCCGCGCGGAGCCGGCGGAATCCCGTCCAGCTTGAATTTGCCTAGCGAACGGTTGTCCGTGGCGAACTTGCGTTCCCCCTGCATGACGTGGATTTCCACGCCCGGCTGGTTGTCCGCCGCCGTCGAGTACGTTTCCACCTTGCGCGTCGGGATCGTCGTGTTGCGCGGGATCTGCACGGTCATCACGCCGCCGAGCGTCTCCACGCCCAGCGAAAGCGGCGTCACGTCCAGCAGCAGGATGTCCTTTACGTCCCCGGCGAGCACTGCGCCTTGAATCGCCGCACCCACCGCCACGACTTCGTCGGGGTTCACGCCCTTGTGGGGCTCTTTCCCGCCAAAGAAGTTGCGCACCAATTGCTGCACCTTCGGGATACGCGTCGAGCCGCCAACCAGCACCACTTCCTGGATGTCGTTCGGCGACATCTTTGCGTCTTCCAGCGCCTGCTTCACCGGCTTCATCGAGCGCTCCAGCAAGTCATTCATCATTTGTTCGAGCCGCGTGCGCGTGAGCTTCTCCTCCATGTGGATCGGCCCGCTGGCCCCTGCGGTGATGAACGGCAGGTTGATCTCCGTCTCCATCATCTGCGAAAGCTCGATCTTGGCTTTTTCCGCCGCATCCTTCAGCCGCTGCAGCGCCATCTTGTCCTTGCTCAGGTCGATGTTGTTCTTTTTCTTGAACTCGTCGATCAGCCAGTCCACGATGCGCTGGTCGACGTCGTCGCCGCCCAGGTGCGTGTCGCCGTTGGTGGACTTCACTTCCACCACGCCCGCGCCCACTTCCAGTACGGAAATGTCGAACGTGCCGCCGCCCAGGTCGTACACCGCAATCGTCTCGTCGCTCTTTTTGTCCAATCCGTACGCCAGCGCCGCCGCCGTTGGCTCGTTGATGATGCGCACCACCTCCAGGCCGGCGATTTCGCCCGCTTGCTTCGTGGCTTGCCTCTGCGCGTCATTGAAATACGCGGGCACGGTGATCACCGCCTTGGTGACCTTCTCACCGAGAAAATCTTCCGCCGCGGACTTCAGTTTGCCGAGGATCATCGCGGAAATCTCCGGCGGGCTGTAAGCCTTGCCCGAAATCTCCACGCGTGCGTCTTGATGGGGTCCGGCGACCACCTTGTAGGGCACCCGCCGCGTTTCTTCGCCAACTTCATCGTAGCGCCGGCCCATGAACCGCTTGATCGAATACACGGTGTTCTCGGGATTCGTCACCGCTTGCCGCTTCGCTACTTGCCCGACCAGCCGCTCGCCCGTCTTGGTGATCGCGACGACGGACGGCGTCGTCCGCGCACCCTCCTGGTTGGGGATCACCACCGGCTCGCCGCCCTGCATCACCGCCACCACCGAGTTCGTTGTTCCCAGGTCAATTCCAATAATCTTGCTCATTGCTGCCATTCCTCCTGAAATCTCTCGCCAGTTCCCTTCGCCTGTATCTCTCTGAAACCAAGGAGAATCCGGCTCGGTTCTCGCGTTCCAAGCCTAGCTCGAAGCGGAGTATACATGTTGAGTGTATGTTTGTCAAGTTTTCTGATAACCATTATAACTCCATCTAATTCAGCAATTTACACGACCAATCGGCCTTCCGCCAGGGGTGAGGGGTGTTATTGTTAACTAGAATCTCGACCTCACAACGCTTCCGGTTTCGTCAGCAACCAACCTCAGAGAGCTTCGGCGCCGGAATTTCTCTGGATGCTCCGGTGAACTTCAGGGCACGACAACTCTTTCCTTCCCGCCGTTTCGCGGTAGAATTCTGTATCGTCTTCCGCAGGGAAGAATCGCTCGAACCATTTTGGAGGAACGCGTGAATCGTCGGCGTATTCTGGCAGGGATTATCAGCGTGGGCTTGCTTGGCTTATGTGCTCTGTTCCTACCGTCTTTGCGCAAGACTCCCGAGCCTGCTTCACCATCGGCCCAACCGTTGGCGCAGTCGCTGCCAGAGAGTGTGGACCCCCGTGCAGCCTCTGAGCCCCCCATTATTCCTGCGCCTGTGGTCGTGGCGAAAGCTGCCTCGCGTCTGCCTGCGCCGCAGTCAGCGCCTGACCTCCCTGACGTCGATCCGCATAAGGCCTTCGGCTCGAAGAACGCTCCGGTCACCATGGAAGTCTTCAGCGATTTTCAATGCCCGGCTTGCAAGACGCTCTTCACCACCACCAATCGCCGGCTGATGGACGACTACGTTAGCACTGGCAAGGTCTACCTGATCCATCGCGATTTCCCACTCCCCATGCACGCGCACTCGCGTGTGGCCGCGCGCTACGCTCGCGCCGCCGCGCAGATCGGCAAAGTTGAGCCCGTGGAACAAGCGCTCTTCCAGAATCAGGAGAAGTGGGAACAGAACGGCGACGTGGACGGCACTGTCGCCGCCGTTCTCTCCGCTGCGGAAATGGCCAAGGTTCGCGCGCTTGTGAAGGGCGGCACCCTCGAAGCCGCCATCGACAAAGACTATGCGCTGGGCCAGACCTACCGGGTCAACCAGACCCCTACTACTATTTTCCATTGCAAGGGTCAGACGTATCCCTTCTCCGGTGGCATGACCTACGACATTCTCAAGACCTTCCTCGAGCAGCTCCTCTCGCAGAAATGAACGAATTATTTTTGTCAGCGGGAATTCCGTCAAGACACCAGGAAGGAAATTGAGAATCGGAGAGATCGGCAAGGGATAAAATCACCAAACAGGGCAGAAGGATCAAACCACATCACTGCTGAACTTAAGACTGAAAACCGAGAACTGAAAACTAGAAGAAATGATGCAATCCAGCCCACTCAATCTCCGCCGCGCGATCATCTGGATCGGCCGCCTCGTCCTCGGGGGAATTTTTGTGTACGCGGGATTCTCCAAGCTTTTGATGCCTAACACGCACCTTTGGCCGATGTTCGTTTTGAGATTTTCCATCTCGATGAATATCTCGAGTTTTGCGCAGCAAGTGGAGTCCTACAAAATGATCTCGCCCGAGGCATCGCAAGTGGTGGCGCATACACTGCCGTTCGTGGAAATCATGCTGGGTCTGCTACTGCTGATCGGCTGGCGCTTGCGAATCTGGGCCACGGCCATCACGGCGATCATGGTCGGGTTCCTGGCGGTTGTGACCCGCGCATATCTTCTGCACATGGACATCAACTGCGGCTGCTTCGGCACACCGGAGAAGCTCGACGGCATGACCGTTGTCCGCGACGGCGCCTTCACCGCGCTGGCGTTGGTCATGACTATCTTCGCGTTCATGGAGGCCCGCGAGCCGCATCCCTGGTCCGCCCCGGAGAAAGCTTGAGCTGGACTTGCTGCGATGAAGACTCTTGCTGAATATCTCGACCTCGCCGCGGTCGTCCACGGCCACCTCTGCGCCGGACAAGTCCTCGGCGTGCGCCTGGCCATGCTCGGATTGCGCGAACTGGGCATCGACGACCCGACCGCCGAACGCAAGCGCATCGTTACCTACGTGGAGATCGACCGGTGCGTCACCGACGCCGTCGCGCTTGTCGCCAACTGCCGTCTCGGCAAGCGCGCCCTGAAATTTCGTGACTGGGGCAAAGTCGCCGCCACTTTCGTCGACCTCCAGGCCGGCCGCGCCGTCCGCGTCGCCGCCAGGGAATCTTCCAAGCAAGCCGCCCGCGAAATGTTCCCCGAACTCGGCAAGGACGCCGGCCAGCAGAAAGCTTACGCGCAACTCTCCGACGAAATCCTGTTCGACAAGCAATGGGTGAAAGTAGAA
>DATNLB010000347.1:0-6889 GCA_035603095.1 Candidatus Acidiferrales bacterium | reverse complement strand
GCGATGGCCCGCGATGGAATCTTTTTCAAAATCGTGGAAGGCATACACCCGAAGTTTCGCACGCCCGGCCGCTCGCTCATTTTTCAGGGCGTGCTGGCAAGTTTGATGGCGCTAACCGGCACGTTTGAAGAGCTGACGAATCTTTTTATTTTTGCCGCCTGGATCTTCTATGCTTCCGCCGTCGTCGCGCTCTTCCGAATGCGCAAGACCGAACCCGATTTGCCGCGCCCCTATCACTGTTGGGGATACCCCTGGGTCCCGGGCCTGTTCGTGGTGGGCGCACTCGCGCTCACATTCAATATCTGGCTCGAACGTCCCGGCCGCTCCTCCATCGGCCTGCTCTTGATTCTTTCTGGACTTCCCTTCTATCGCCGCTGGAACCGGTCTCTATCAACTGCCAGCAACTCTCCGGGAATCCAGCCGTCGTGAAAAAAAGAATTGTGCCAGCAGTCCACCTGCAAGAAGTGCCGCCCCAGGGGCCAGAACCCACGCAAATAAGCCAACGAACAAGGCACCGAACATGATGGTGTGAGCGAGGCGCTCATTGAAAATTGCCATCACCGGAAATGCCACCAGGAAAAAGACCAAATAAGGCAGGACCGGAAAAACGATGGAAGAGAACATCGCTCGCTGCGAGCCGCCCGCCCGATTCGACAGATAAGCTCCCATCGCACCGATCAAGGGCAACGAAAGCAGCCAGGGAAGATAAACTACCGTGACGGGAGCGACCAGAGTCCATCCGTTCTTCCGGGCGACCAGCCATGGGTTGGGGCCGAAAACCTGGATCAACGCGAGAAGGCCCATGGAAAATGAAAGGGTCAACAGGCTAGGCAGCCAAAATTGCTTGACGCGATCCGTCATGATGTTCTCCTTTGTCCTGGCGGTTTGAATCAACCGGCTCAATTTCTGCCAATCCTCGACTTGAGAGAGGGTGCGCCGCACAGCCTCTTCTTCCGTCATCCCCTGCCTGCGCAATTCTTCGCAACTCTCTTCCAGGTGCGCCGCGAGTTCTGCAATCACTTCGGCCCTCTCTGTTGGCTCCAGGGCAAGACCAATAAGATGTTGTTCAACGAGCGCCTCCCAATCACGCATGCGACACCTTGGTCAGTCGCCGCAGCGCGTCGAAAAGTTCCGCCCATTCCTTCCGCAGCGGCGACAGCTTTTTCTTTCCCACAGGCGTGATGCGGTAACAGCGCCTCCGGCGGCCGCTACTGCTGGTTTCCCAGGCTCCTCGAATCCAGCCGCGCTGCTCCATGCGGTAAAGCATGGGATACAGGGCCGCGAGCGTGAAGCGCAGCGCGCCTTTGGTTTGCTGCTCGATGCGGCGCGCCATTTCGTAGCCGTGGAGAGGACCGTGTTCGAGGACGCTCAGGACCGCAAGTTCCGCGGTGCCGCGTTTGATTCCTGTTCCGATCATAGGGCTCTCCCTTACATATAAGAGTCTTATATATGAAGCGGGAATTGTCAACTGGCCGCTGGAACAGGTGTCCAAAGGCAAAAGTCCGAGGTGACGAATTAAACCGAGGCGGTGCGGGCAGCGCTTGTGCTAGTGGTGATGGGCAAAGTGGCGGTTTCGGCCTCGCGGGAAACTTCGATCGCGGGCTGGAAGAGTTTGGCGAGAGCTTCGACTCCTGTCACTAGGCGCGGGCCGGGGCGAGAAAAATAGCTCTTGGCCTCAAGCGCGTAGACGCGGCCGTTTCGAACGGCCGGAATGGCGTGCCACGGCTCAGGGAATGACATGGACTTGTATTCGTCACGAGCGCGCTCAGCGGTGTAGCCGCATGGGGCGATGAGCAGGATTTCCGGCGCGGCATCGATCACATCTTCGATGGCGATTCGAAAGGAAGGCGTGCGGGAGCGGCCGAAAACATCTTTGCCTCCGGCAAGGTGGATCATTTCCGGAACCCAGTGGCCCCCGACGTAGAACGGTTGCAGCCATTCCAGAAAGGCCACGCGGGGGCGATCCGCTGCCGCTTCCAACTGCTGCTCGAGCGCACCGAGACGCGCGCCGATCTGCTCTAGCAACGCTTCCGCCTGAGGACCCCGGCAAGATTCTTCTCCCACCCAAAGAATGTCGCGCCAGACGTCCACCAAATCCTGAGGATTGAGGCAGAGAACTTCCGGGCGCCGGTCGAAACGCGTAAGCGCGGTAGCGAGATCATCGGGAGAAGCGGCGCAAACATGGCACAGATCCTGAGTGATGATTAGATCCGGCGACAATGCCTCCAGCACCTCGGCGTCGACAGCGTACAAACTTTCGCCGCGGTGAACGTACTCGCGAACGAGGGCGTCAATTTCAGCAGGGGAAGCACCGTGCGGCATGCGCGAATGAATGACCACAGGCTTCGTGCGGGCGGGCGGCGGGAAGTCACATTCGTGGCTGACGCCCACAATCTCGAGGTCCAATCCGAGCGCAAAAAGAATCTCGGTAGCCGACGGCAGCAACGACACGATCCGCATTATGGGCACAACTTTAACACAACTTTGGCGAAGGCTATTTGTAGAGGAAATATTTGCGGCGGATTTGGTCGAAGGTGGATAGAGAAGTGGTCCAGCTGGCGACGATTTTTTCGGGAGCTGCGCCAGACTGCAATTGCTGGATGGTGTCGGAGTTTCCGATGAGCAACAGGAGTTTCTCGGGATCGAACTGCTGAGGATAGAGTCTGTGCAAAATCATGGCAATCTCCAGGCCCATGCGCATCGAGCGCACCGCGCCGCGCTCGGTAATGCGCACCGCTACGCCGCCGCAACGTTCGCCGCTATAGAGACCGACGATGGGGATAAAGGGTTGTGCGGTGAAATGCAGACCGGGAAGATGACGCCCGTTCAGTGCGGAGGCGACATCGTCGCCGTTGAGCCAGGGAGCCCCAAATTCTTCAAACGGGGTTTGCGTTCCGCGACCGACGGAGACACCGGCGTTTTGCAGAATTTCAATGCCGGGGTAAAGAATGGAACCCTTCGTAGTGCGAAGATTCGGCGAGGGCGGAATCCACTTGATGCCCGTGCTCTCAAAGAAATAGTTGCGGTGCCAGTTTTTCATGGCGATGACGTGAAGATCGGCGCCGATGTGATTCTCGGCGTTGAAAAGCTGGGCGAGCTCGCCGATCGTCAGGCCGTACCGCACCGGCAATGGAAAATATCCGACGAAATTTGTTTTGTCGGCGTCGAGCATCGGGCCTTCCACGATTTCGCCGCCGAGCGGATTGGGACGGTCGAGAACGAAGAAAGCGATCTGGCGTTTGGCGGCTTCCTCCATACAATAAGCCATCGTTGCCGTGTACGTGTAAAACCGGACGCCGGCGTCCTGAACGTCGAAGACGAGTGCGTCAATGCCCTTGAGCATTTCATCCGTGGGACGGAGCGTTTCGCCATAGAGACTATGGACGGGAAGGCCCGTGGCAGGATCTTTGGAGGAAGTGATCTTTTCATCGTTGCGCCCGGCGAGGCCGTGCTCCGGACTGAACAGAGCAATCAGTTGAACCCCCGCGGCATGGGATAAAACGTCAACGGTACTGCGCCCTTGCGAATCGAGGCCAGTGTGGTTGGTGATGAGGCCCACGTGCTTGCCGCGAAGAGGCGCGAACTTCTGCGATTCGAGAACGTCGAGGCCGGTTTGCACTCGCGCAGCGTGACGCGAGTGTTTCGATACTGAATCCGCCGGTGCGGGCTCCAGTGCGAGAAGCGCAGCAAAGATGGTGAAATGGATGCACGTAAAACGCGCGAGCTTGAATCCAGTCAAAGGGTCCCCCGCCATTGAAACCATACAATGATATTCTGGAACGCGCTGGCCGCAGCTGCGTTGAGAGCGCGATGTGCGTGTGCTATGTATAAATACAGACTGTCGGCGGCCGCTGGGGGATTCTGACCGATGGAAGGACGCCGCGTCCGCTTCTTGCTTCTGATTCCCGTCTCGATCGTTTTCCTTATGGCCTATAACGCACGCAGCCAGAGCCGCAGCACCTCGGCAACAAAAACCGTCGTCAAGGAGAGCACAGTTCCGGCAAAGAGCGGGGCGAAAAAATTGTCGCCCGCCGCGAACGCCTGGGTGGAAACCACGCTGCGCAAGATGAGCGCCGACGAAAAGGTTGGGCAGCTTCTTTTCACCACCTACCACGGAAGTTTGACGGCCACGGACACGGCCGCCTACCGGCAGATCACGCACGATGTGACCGATCTCCACGTGGGAGGGTTCATCAACATCACGCAGGGATCGCCGCTGGGAATCGTGAAGAGCCAGGCCTATCCCACGGCGGTGCTGAACAACCAGCTCCAGGCGAAATCGAAGCTGCCGCTGCTGGTCGGCGCGGATTTCGAGCGCGGCACGGCGATGCGGCTGGATGAAGGCACGTCTTTTCCAACGGCGATGGCGCTCGCCGCTGGTGGCAATCCGAAGGACGCCTACGTAATGGGCAAAATCACGGCGCTCGAAGCGCGCTCCGTCGGAGTTCACTGGATCTACGCACCGGACGCGGATGTAAACAATAATCCCGGAAATCCCATCATCAATACGCGATCGTTTGGAGAAGATCCTACACGCGTAGCGGAATTTGTTTCTGAGTTTGTTCGCGGCGTGCAGCAAAATGGCGGACTGGCGACGGCAAAACATTTTCCAGGCCACGGCGACACGGCTGCGGACTCGCACATTGATCTCCCGGTGATTCGTGCCGACCGCGCTCGCCTTGATCAACTTGAACTTGTTCCCTTCCGCGCTGCTATCACCATGCAAGTTGACAGCATCATGACGGGGCATCTGAACGTTCCTGCTCTCGAGCCTGATCCCAACACGCCGGCCACTTTATCGCACAGCATCCTCACCGATCTGCTGCGCAATCAGCTCGGCTATCAGGGCCTTATCGTTACCGATGCGATGGACATGGGCGGAATCACCGTGCGCTACGCGCCGGGAGAAGCCGCGGTGCGCGCAGTCGTGGCGGGGGCAGACGCGCTGCTGATGCCGCCGGTGCCGGATGCAGCGTTTGAAGCGTTGCAGGCTGCGGTGCAGTCGGGACGCATCTCGAAAGAACGATTGGATGCGTCCGTGCGTCGGATTCTCCAAGCCAAAGCCCGGCTTGGCCTGAACGTGAGCCGGCTCGTGGACGTGAATGCGATCAATCAGAAATTCGGCAGCGCTGCCTGGCAGAAAGAAGCGCAGGAAATTTCGGATCGCGGTGTGACGCTGCTGCGCGATACGCCTCACCGGTTGCCGCTAGATGGGACGAAGCCGTCGCGGGCGCTCTTGCTTGCGTTTTACGCCGATCCGGAACCTTATCCGGGAGAAGATCTCGAGCGCGAATTGCGTTCGCGATTCGACTCGCTGACGACCTTGCGGGCGGACACAAGATTTGTGAACGCCAGCACTTTGAAATTGCCGCCGCCGGATTCGTATGACGTGGCGATTCTCGCGCTGTTCGTGCGCGTTAGCGATCGCAAGGGAAATGTGGATGTGCCGGCGGAGCAGGCGGCGCTGGCGGAGCAAGTTTACAAAACGGGCAAGCCCGTAATTACCTTGGGGTTCGGAAGTCCGTACTTGATCGAACGGTTTCCGGAGGCGGAGACGTGGCTGGCAGCATTTGGAATCAGCGATGTCGCGCAGATCTCCGTTGCGCGAGCGCTGTTTGGACAGATTCCGGTGCACGGGAAATTGCCGGTGACGGTGCCGGGAGTGAATCTGAAAGCTGGATTTGGAATGGAGTTGCCGGCGAATCCGATGACGGTACAGCCGATGGACGTGCGCAGCGACGCGCAATTGCAACCGGCGTACGATGTGCTCGAGAAAGCGATTGCGGACAGGGCGTTTCCGGGCGCGACGCTGGCGGTTGGTTATCGCGGAAAAGTTTCAGTGCATGCATTCGGGAAATTGAGTTACGACGCGAAGGCGGCCACGACGGTTCCGACGACGATGTACGACATCGCGTCGCTGACGAAAGTGGTGGCGACGACCACGCTGGTGGCGAAATTGGCGGAGGGCGACTTCGCCGTGCCGCTGGATTTGGACGCGAAGATCGAACGGTATCTGCCGGAATGGGCGAGCGGGCCGAACGCGGAGTGGCGGCATCGAGTTACCGTGCGGCATTTGTTGACGCATACTTCGGGATTGCCGCCGTTCAAGGAGTATTGGCGGACGTCGAAGAACAAACAGGACACGCTGACGAAGATTTTTGCGGAACCGCTGGACTACGAGCCGGGAACGAAAGAAGTTTATTCGGATCTGGGAATTATTTTGATGGCCGAAATTATCGAGCGGTTGACGGGAAGAACGCTGGATGATTTGGCGAAGAATACTATTTTTTCGCCGCTTGGGATGAAGGACTCCATGTACCTGCCGCCGAAAAAATTGTGGCCGGAGATTGCGCCGACGGAGATCGATAACAATCTGCGGCACCGGCTCGTGCAGGGCGAAGTACACGACGAAAATGCGTTTGCGATTGGCGGCGTCTCGGGGCATGCGGGACTCTTCAGCACGGCGCCGGACCTGACGGCGTTCTGCCAGATGTTGCTGAACGGCGGCGTTTACGCGCACCAGAGGATTCTGCGGCGGGCGACGATCGCGCAATTCACGACGCCGCAGCAGCTTTCCGGCGGCACGCGGACGCTGGGCTGGGCGGTGCCGACCGAAGGCGGGTCGAGCGGGCATTATTTTTCGGCGCACAGCTTCGGGCACACGGGATTCACTGGCACCTCGATTTGGATCGACCCGGACCGGCAGCTTTTTGTGGTGTTGCTGACGAACCGCGTGCATCCGACGCGGGAGAATACGAAGATTCAGCAGGTGCGTCCGGCGCTGCACGATGCGGTGATGCAGGCGCTCGGATTTGCTTCCGCCGCGGCTCCGAAGTAACCCCAGTGAAATAAACGTTTGCCCTTTCGCCGCGGACAACGGCGGGGATGA
>DATNLB010000164.1:0-4759 GCA_035603095.1 Candidatus Acidiferrales bacterium | reverse complement strand
GCGAAGAAGATGCCGTGTTCCTTGGCTATTTTGCCGATTTCCGCAATCGGGTTGATCACGCCAATTTCGTTGTTGGCGTACATGATGGTGATCAGAATGGTTGAGGGCTTAATCGCCGCCTTCAGGTCCTCTACGTTTACGCGCCCGTCCCGCTGGACCGGCAGATAGGTAACTTCAAAGCCGTGCTTCTCCAGATTCTTGCAGGTATCCAGAACAGCCTTGTGCTCGATGGCCTGAGTGATGATGTGATTGCCCTTTTCGCGAAACATCTCCGCGATGCCCTTGATCATCAGGTTGTCGGATTCGGTGGCGCCACTCGTGAAGATGATCTCTTTTGGCGTAGCGTTGATCAGCGAGGCGATCTGCTGCCGCGAGGTTTCCACGGCTTCTTCGCCCGCCCAGCCGAAGGAGTGATTGCGGCTCGCGGCGTTGCCAAATTTCTCGGTGAAATACGGCAGCATCGCTTCGACGACGCGCGGATCGACCGGCGTGGTTGCGTGATTGTCCATGTAGATCGGCAGCTTTACAGTCATATTCCCTATTCTCCTAAGTCGTGCTCACGAGCGGCCGCGAGGCGGCCGACAACGCAACGAGCGCTGGCTCGTGCGGGTCTTCGCTCAATTGCGAAATGCTGACCGCGCTCAGCACGTTCAAAATACTTTCGTTGACGCGGCGCAGCGGCTCCTTGACAGAACAACGCTCCGTGGCATCGCAATTTCCGTGGCTCGTCACGCACGAAGTAATCAGCACGGGACCGTCAATGGCCGAGATTACGTCCAGCGCGCTGATCTGCGATGGGTCCTTCGCCAATTGGTAACCGCCGCTGGAGCCGTGTTTCGCGACGACCAGAAAGCGATGCGCAAGTTTCTGCAGCACCTTAGCCATGAGGGTCGCGGAGATGCCGTACTCCTCGGCGATCTCATTGGCGCTGCAAGCATGCTGCTGGCGATGCATAGCAAGGTGCTTGACGGCTATCAGTCCGTAGTCGGCCTTTTTGGAAAGCTTGAACATCGTTCGAGAGACCTTCTGGACTCTCTGGGATATGCGACTGAATCGGTCGCACATGAAGTATATCCCTAGAGTTCCCTTAAGTCAACCTCCAGCTTCCAAAATGGCCCATACAACCCCTGTCTTTCCAGCAACTTATAGTAAGACCAGATTGGTCTTGTTTTCCAATGAATTTCGGCCAATGGTCTCTTGTTCCAGCGGATGGCAGAAATTCAATGATGAAACGCGATTCGCTAAGTTTGCCGCCGCACCATGTTAGCCTAGAGTTTCGATGGAGGAAAGGGATGCTCGGATACATCGGGAGACGCAAAATGTTGGCTTGTCAATTGGTGCGGGGGCTGGTATCGCTGGTTCTCCTCGTTCCAATACATGTCCGAGCGCAAACACAATCGGCTCAGTCTACCGATAGACCCAAGCGGCCTCGCAGCAAAGCGCCCAAGAAGCAGTCGCCCGAGCGAGCTTTTGTTCTCGTCGGCGCAGGCGACATCGCCAGTTGCAAGAATCCGGAAGGCGCCCGGGCGACCGCCAAATTGATCGAGCAAATTCCTGGGACGGTTTTTGCAGCAGGAGACCTGGCCTACGAAAATGGGAGCGCGGAAGACTTCAAGAATTGCTATGACCCGGCGTGGGGCCGCTTTAAAGACCGGACAAAGCCTGCTTTGGGGAATCATGAATATGAAGGGCCCACGGCGTCAGGCTATTTCCAATATTGGGGGGCGCAAGCAGGACCCACAGACAAAGGCTACTACAGCTACGATCTCGGCGAGTGGCACATCGTCGTTTTGAACACCAACTGCAGCGCGCAGGGTCTCGGAGGTTGTGGCCAGGGCTCACCGCAGGAGACGTGGCTGAAAGAAGATCTTGCGAAGCACCCCAACGCGTGCGTGCTTGCGTATGGCCACCACGCGCTTTTCAGCAGCGGTTTCTTCAAGAAACACGCCGTACATCCAGAGTTGAAGCCACTCTGGGAAGACCTGTACGCCGCCCACGCCGACTTGGTTCTTGCGGGACACGAACATTCCTACGAACGCTTCGCGCCACAGGACCCTGAGGGCAATGCCGATCCCGTGCACGGGATCCGGGAAATCGTTGCCGGGACCGGAGGACGCAGCCACGATCTGCTCGGCTTCGCCACTCCGAACAGCGAAATTCGTGATTGGGGTACGTATGGCGTGCTGAAGCTCACACTTTCCACCGGGAAATACACTTGGGAATTCATTCCTGAAGAGGGGAAGTCATTTCGTGATTCCGGCAGCGGGGTCTGCCACAACCAGCCCGCAGAAGCGAAGTAAATAGCTTCTATATCAGCACAATATGGGCTAGGGCTTGGCGGTGGAGCAGGCGCCACCCGCGGTCGCAGCCTCGATCAGTTTCTGTACAGCGGGCGCCGGAATCAGCAGCAACTGCGCTTTCGGCTTTTTCACCTGTTCGAGGATGGCAAGCTGTTGCGCTTTCCACGTGTCGGGAGCAACTTGCCCCTTTGCGATGGCGTCGAGGGCGGCGAGCCCCGCGGCCCCAAGCGCGGAGAGATCCTGCGAATTTGCCGCAACTTCCTTCACCAGGAAAGAGCGCTGCGCGAGCGGCTGAAGTATTGCGTCATTGTCGCGCCAAGTCGTGAGTTGTGCGCGGAGCCCTGCCTCCGCCGCCGAATCGTGGCACCCAGCCGCAAGAAACTGATCGACCCGATCATTAAAACGCCGCCCCGCATCGCTCTCAAGAGGAACCGCATCCACTACGCGATTCATCGGTGTGCCGCTGGTCGGCGCCGCCGGAGCCGTTCGTTCGCGCGTATAGTCCTTCACCGGTTCGATGACATCGGTGAGAGTGCGCAGCGCGGCAAATTCCTCAGCCGATGCTGAGCCCGCGAGGCGCTGTAGCATGTGGCGCCAAGCGGTCCGGTGGGTAAGTCCCAGCCACTCCAAGCGGGCGCTAACAAAATCCAACCGCGCATACATGGAGGCGGGATCGCGGACTTCCTGCGGAGACCACAGACGCTCGGCAATCGCGGCATTCCTCGGCCAGATGCGCGAATCCACATTTTCCGGGCTGACGTACTCAGCCCACATGCAGGATTCCCCACCTAGAATTCTCTGCTTCTCCTCTGCGGAGAGATTAGCTGCATCTCCGCTCATCGGATCCACCGCATAATGCCGAGCCGCAGACCATCCCAAATCCAGGTAATACCCGTTCGACAAAATTCCGCGATAGCCTTGTTTTGCCGCTTGCGCCAGCGATGCCTGCCCGCGCCACGACTGAATCACAATATCTTTCGGCACTCCTGGCACCAGCACTTCGTCCCAGCCAACCACCGTTTTCCCGTGCTTGGTGACCAGCTTCTGCACGCGCCCGCTGAAATACGCCTGCAGCGCTTCGTTGTTTTTGATTCCACGCGCCTTCATGAACGCCTGAATCTTCGTATTCGCGTCCCACTCTTTGCCGTTCACCTCGTCGCCGCCAATATGAAAATAATGGTCCGGAAAAATCCTGGCCATCTCGCCGATCAAGTCATCGAGAAACTTGTAGACTTTCTCGTTTGTGGGGTCCATCGCCGGATCGAAGACTCCCCACCTCCGCTCGATTTCGTACGGTCCTTTTCCGCTGGCCAGCTCGGGATGACCAACGAACCAGGCGGTGCTATGCCCCGGCATATCGAATTCCGGCACCACGCGAATTCCGCGATCCCTCGCGTAGGCGATCAGATCGCGAATCTCATCCTGGGTGTAGTAAAGGTTGTCGGAGCCCAACTCGTGAAGTTTCGGAAATTTCTTGCTCTCGACGCGGAAGCCCTGATTCTCCGAGAGGTGCCAGTGAAAAACGTTCATCTTCACGGCTTCCATGCCGTCGATATTCCGGCGGATGACGTCGAGCGGGATAAAGTGGCGGGCGGAATCGATCATCAAACCGCGCCAGGGGAAGCGCGGCTGGTCATGAATTGTGACCGCGGGCGCGGCAAATCCGCCAGGAGAAACATCCACCAGTTGAAGAAAGGTCTGGAGCCCGTGCATCGCGCCGAGCGGCGTTGGCGCGGTAAGCTTTGCGCCCGTGGCCGTCACTTCCAGAACATAGCTCTCGTCCTCGCCGACGTCCTGAATTTCGTTGCTCGCGTGATCAGCCTGAATCACGAGCGTGGCTTTTGCGGTCTTGGCCGGCTTGAAGGCGAGCGGGAGGCCCGTTTGACGAGCCAGTTGCCGCAAGAACCGCTCGCCGGCACGCTCCAGCCGCGGTTCGGTGTGGCCGGTGAACGCCACCGAAAACGACGGGTCCACTCCCAGGCTTCCCGTCCCGGACTGCGCACCCGCGGGAAGCGGCATCAGATTCAATGCAGGCTGTTGAGCTCTAGTCATCGCCGGGTAGATCAAAACGCAAGAAACAAGTATGCCAGCGCTTCGCAACCACGCATTCTGAGCCATTGTCCGGAAAATCCTCCCGCGCAGGGTACCGAAGCTGTGTTGACTGCTATGTAGCACCAGCTTCCGCATACTGTCATATCTTCACCGTCCGGCGAAGAGGATTCCTTCTGCCGTCGAAAGAATCCACATTGGCCTCCCCTTAAGTTTACAAGCTGCGGCTTTCCCCGCCTGAGTTAGAATAAGCTGAGACGTGCGGCGCTGGTGATTCCACGATGAAAACTTCGATTGCCATCTACCCCGGTTCGTTTGACCCGGTCACCAACGGACACCTCGACCTCATCGAGCGCGGGGAGAAGATGTTCGATTTGCTAATCGTCGCGGTGCTACGGAACGCCGAGAAG
>DATNLB010000284.1:0-5222 GCA_035603095.1 Candidatus Acidiferrales bacterium | reverse complement strand
ACGATGTTGGGAGAGCTTGCAAAGCTTTCCGCCTCACTGGCGATATCCGGAGAGCTCGCAAGCTGTTCCGCGTCACTGGAAATCCTGGAAGGGCTCGCCGGTTTTTCCCCATTGCTAGCAATCTTGGGAGGGTTTGCAGCTTTCGACTTTCGTTTGCGACTGCGGCGCCTCATGTCCATACGATTCTAACGCAAATCACAAATACTTAGGAAATGGCTGTGAATCGATGACCCTGCTCAACGAGCACAACTGGGCCGACGCAGAGGGCCAGCAGCGCAAATTGGAGCGTGAATTATTCCTCTCCAGCCCCGCCGCGCAATGAGGAGCGACCGAGGGAGAGGAAGGTCCTCCCTCCCCTTCCGTCACCAGTCTGCCACGACATGTAGGGATCATGAATCGCCAGCCACTTCTTACTTTCAACCGTGAACTGCCGGCTGTTTCCCTACGTGCGATAACTTGCATTGATGCGGACGTACTCCGCCGTGAAGTCGCAAGTCCAGTAGCGAGCCATGGCTTTACCCGCGTGCAGATCCACGACCAGCGGAACGTGTTCGGCGAGAAGTCTGTTGCTGGCGGCGCGCTCGTTGAAATCGAGCGGCTGGCCGCGCCGCAGAACCGGGATGCCCGCCATCTTGATGTCGACCAGCGCGGTATCGAACTTGACTCCGGAACGGCCTGCGGCGGCAAAGATGCGTCCCCAATTCGGATCGCCGCCCGCGAAGGCTGTTTTCACCAGCGGCGAAGTGGCGATCGTTTCCGCAATGCGCTTCGCGGCGGCTTCCGTTTTTGCGCCGCGCACTTCGATTTCGATCACGCGTTGCGCTCCTTCGCCATCGGCGACGATCTGCAACGCGAGCGACCGGCAGACCTCTTCGAGCGCCGCCGTGAACGCGCGATGCGCCGCCGTTCCCGCTTTGATCGATGGCGCGCCGGCTTCTCCGTTCGCCAGCACGAGCAGCGTGTCGTTTGTCGAAGTGTCGCCATCCACGCTGATGGCGTTGAACGTGCGCCCGGTGACTTCGTGGAGCGTTTTTTGCAGCAGGGATGGCGCGATCGCGGCATCCGTGACGACGAACGCCAGCGTGGTGGCCATGTTCGGATGGATCATCCCGGCGCCTTTCGCGCAGCCGACGAAATGAATTCGTTTGCCGGCCATCTTGAACGAAGCCGAGGCGGTTTTCGGGCGCGTGTCCGTGGTGCAGATCGCGAGCGACGTCTCCGCGAAGGAACGCGCGGAAGAGCGGCGGAAACGAGCGATGACCGGCAGCGCGCGCAGGATTTTTTCCAGCGGCAGCGGCACGCCGATGACGCCGGTGGAACAAACGAACAATTCCTGCGCCGTGCAGTTGAGGCGCTTCGCGGCTTCGGCGACCGTGCGCACGGCGGCGGTGTGGCCCGCATCGCCCGTGGCGCAGTTCGCGTTGCCGGCGTTTACGACCACGGCGCGCATGCGGCCCTTGGACGCGCGGAGATGTTCCTTGGAGATGAGGACCGGTGCGGCAACGACCAAATTCTGCGTGAAGACGGCGGCGGCCGAGGCCAGCACGTCGCTGGAAATAATGGCGAGGTCCAGCGCGCCCGTTTTTTTCAAGCCACAGGCGGTCGCCGCGAAGCGGAATCCGCGCGGCAGGGAAGCTTCCGAAAGTGCGTGCTTCAGCAACGGCACGTCCGTGTGACTAGCGCGCCGCCCCCGGAAGGGACCTCCGATCCTCCACAGCGGCTGCGAGAGTGCTTAAGTGGCTTGCGGTTTGCATGCTCATGACTTGGCTCCTGTTTTGGCGGTGAGTTTGTTCAGACGGTTCTGCAAAATCGCGATAGCGGCACGGACGGACTCTGGTGCGGTGCCACCGGGAACAATCTTGTTGGCGATCACCTCCTCGACCGACGGACCGTCCAGGAAATCCTTCTCGAAGTGCATGGAGATTTTCTGCACGTCTTCGAGAGCCAGCTTAGTCCAGGGTTTGCCTTGTCGCTCAGCCTCTCGCAAGACTTTGCCAACGAGATCGTGTGCCTGGCGGAACGGGATGCCTTTGTGCACCAGATAGTCCGCGGCATCCGTGGCAAAGAGCGCGGGATTGGATGCTGCCGCTCGCAAGCGCTCGACGTTAAACTTTGTCGCGGTCACAGCGCCCATCGCAATCCACACCATGTCTTCGACCTGGTCGTGAGCCGCGAAAAGCGCTTCCTTGTCTTCTTGGAGATCGCGCTGGTAGCTGCTGGGCAAGCCCTTGAGTGTTGTAAGTAGACTGACTAGAGCGCCGGTGATGCGGCCGGTTTTGCCACGGATCAGCTCCCAGGCGTCGGGATTTTTCTTCTGGGGCATGAGGCTGCTGCCGGTGGAGTATTCATCAGGAAGAATCACGTAGGAAAATTCCTGTGACGCAAAAATGACGAAATCCTCGGCGAGCCGCGAAAGATGCGTGGCGATGCCGGTGAGCGCGAAAAGATAATCGAGCGCGAAGTCGCGATCGCTGACGGCGTCGACGCTGTTCGCGGTGATGCGCGAAAAACCAAGCTCGCGCGCAATCGCGTTGCGGTCGATCGCGAAAGAATTTCCAGCCAGAGCCCCCGAGCCCATCGGGCAAGCGTCCGCGCTCGCTGCGGCGTGTTGCAGACGGGTAATGTCCCGCGTGAACGCTTCAGCATGCGCCAACAGAAAATGCGCAAGCAAGATCGGCTGGGCATGCTGCATGTGCGTCATGCCCGCCATCGGCACGCTGAGGTTGGCTTTGGCTTGCAGCAGAAATGCATTCAGCAGCGCTTCAAGCCTGCGCTGAAGTTCCGCGGCGGCATCGATAACGAACAAGCGGAAATCGGTGGCTACGAGTTCGTTGCGACTACGCCCGGTGTGGAGTTTCCAGCCGAGCGGGCCGAGATCTTCGACGAGCGCTTTTTCGACGAAGTGATGCACGTCTTCCGCATCCGCCCCGAACGATTCCAGCCACGCGGGATCGGACTTGGCTCGCTCGGCAATCTTGTCTAGCGCTCCGAGCGTTTGCTTCACTTCCGTCGCGGTGAAAATGCCGATGGGCTCAAGCGCTTTCGCCCAGGCACGATCAACGGCAATTTCGTATGGCAAGAGACGGCGATCGAACGAGAAAGAGCGCTGGAACGCGTCGAACTGAGCATTGGGCTCACGCTCGAAGCGCCCGCCCCACAGCCGGTCGTCTTTGCGTTCGGTCATCGTTCCATTCTCAATCTAGGGCACGAACTATCGTGCCCTACAGGGAAGGAATCATTGTTTGCTGCCTTCGGCTTTTGCTTTGGGCCGGACGGTAACAGGCAACGCGAACAAATTGATGAAGCCTTCGGCGTCCTTGGGGTTGTAGCGGCCCATGGTGAAGCTGGCGAGGTCGGCGCGGTAGAGCGAGAAAGGCGAAACACGCTTCGTGACGTTGAGCGTGCCCTTCCACAATTTGAGGCCGACGGCACCGGTGACGCGCTGCTGCGCGACGTTGAAAAATCCGTCGAGCGCTTCGCGCAGCGGCGCAAACCACAAACCGTAGTAGACCAGCTCGGCGTAACGCAGCGAAAGCGCCTGCTGAAAATGCGCGGTCTCACGATCGATGGTGAGCCGCTCCAATTCTTGATGGGCTTTGACGAGAAGGGTTCCGCCGGGAGTTTCGTAAGCGCCGCGCGATTTCATTCCGACGAGGCGATTTTCGACGAGATCGGTGCGGCCGATGCCGTGTCTCGCGGCGATTTCATTGAGCGTGTTGAGAAGATCGACGGGGCCGAGTTTCGTGCCGTTGACGGAAACGGGCGTGCCCGATTCGAATCCGATTTCGACTTCCTCGGCTTTGTCCGGGGCTTTTTCCGGAGAAACGACCCATTGCCACATCGCTTCGTTTGGCGCGTTGGCAGGATCTTCGAGTTCGCCGCCTTCGTGGCTGAGATGCCAGATGTTGCGATCGCGGCTGTAGATATTTTTTTTGCTCTGCTCGACAGGAACGTTGTGCTTCTGTGCGTAGGCGATGGCATCTTCGCGGGAATCGATGTCCCACTCGCGCCACGGCGCGATAATTTGCACGTTGGGGGCGATGGCTTTGTAAGCCAATTCGAATCGCACCTGGTCGTTGCCTTTGCCGGTGCAGCCGTGAGAAAGGCCATCGGCGCCGAGCTTCAGGGCAATTTCCGCCTGGCGCTTGGCGATAACGGGCCGCGCCATGGAAGTGCCGAGCAAGTAGGTGTGTTCGTAAACGGCGCCGGCGCGGAGAGTCGGCCAGATGTAGTCGCGGACAAATTCTTCGCGCAGATCTTCGATGTGCGCTGAGGAAGCGCCAGTGGCGAGCGCTTTCTTGCGCGCGGCTTCCAGATCTTCCTGCTGGCCGACGTCACCGATCACCGCGATGACTTCGCAGCCGTAGTTTTCCTTGAGCCACGGAATGATGATGGAGGTATCGAGTCCTCCGGAGTAGGCGAGCACAACTTTTTTTGGTTTATTTGCTGGCGGTTTCACAATTCCTCTCTTACGTTTTGATGTTGCCGGAATGGGGCGCAGGAATCCCGCGCCCCTACAAAGAAAATTCGATGCCAGGAGATAACTAGCATCGATGGATCAGAATAAAGTATGCAGGATGGCCTTCTGCACGTACATGCGGTTTTCGGATTGATCGAGGACCACCGACTGCGGGCCATCGAGGACTTCCGGAGTGACTTCCAAGCCGCGGTGAGCCGGAAGACAGTGCATGAACACGGCGTCCGGCGCAGCAAGAGACATGAGCTGGGGATTCACCTGGTAAGGCTGGAACGCCGCGGCACGCACTTTCTGCTCGGCTTCGAAGCCCATGCTGGTCCACGAATCGGTATAAACGGCTTGCGCGTCGCTCACCGCTTCGCGGGGGTCGGTCATCAATTCGATTTTGGCCTTCGTTTCGCGGGCCACGCGCTTGCTATCGGCGACCACTTCAGGCAGGGGCGAGTATTCTGACGGCGTCGCGACGCGCAAGTGAACGCCCAGCCGCGCCGCGAGGTAGATCAGAGAGTGGCAAACGTTGTTGCCGTCGCCCACGTAGGCGAGCTTGAAGCCACGCAAAGCGCCGAATTTCTCTTCCAGTGTAAAAAAATCGGCCAGCGCCTGACAGGGATGAAATTTGTCGGAAAGCGCGTTGATCACGGGGATGCTGGCGTTCGCCGCCATTTCCTCGAGGACCCGCTGATGGTAAACGCGAGCGACGATGCCCTGGACCCAGCGCTCGAGGTTGCGAGCGACATCGGCGATG
>DATNLB010000049.1:0-9169 GCA_035603095.1 Candidatus Acidiferrales bacterium | reverse complement strand
GCCGGATCGGGCGACGTCCAGGACTCCGCGCCGCGCTGCATCATTTCTTTCAAAATGGCATCCGCCATGTGCCGGTGGCGGCGTTCGATCCGCTCCATCCCGATCTGATTTGCCAGTTGCACCGCCGCGCGCATTCCCCACAGCGAGGGCACGTTGGAGCTGCCAATGCGCTGGAAGCGTTCCGCGCGAAGCTTCGGTTCGTCCCAGCCGGCGGTAACGATGGTGTTCCACAGCCGGTCGATCACCTCGTCTCGTACATACAGAAACCCGGTGCCCTTCGGCGCCTGCAGCCATTTGTGCGGGCTGGAGGTGTACATGTCGCAGCCCAGCTCGCGAACGTTCAGCCGCATCATTCCCACGACGTGCGCGCCGTCCACCGCCGAGAGAATCCCCTTCGAACGCGCCAGCGCGCAGAGTTCCTTGGCGGGCAGAACCACGCCCGTGACCGTGGTGATGTGGCTGAAGAACAGCACGCGCGTCCGCGGCGTGATGGCATCATTGATAAGATTCAGCGCCGCCGCCGCATTCGGCACCGGCTTCGGCAACGTGATCTTTTTCACCACAATCCCATAGCGCTTCGCGCGTAGGTTCCAGGGATGCTCGCCTCCCGGATGCTCCTGGTCGGTCATCAACACTTCGTCGCCCGGCTTCATGTCCAGGCCGTTGGCGATGTAGCTGTTGGCTTCCGTCGCGTTGCGCACCAGCGCCAGTTCATCGCGCGAGCAGCCGACAAACTCCGCGAGCGGATCGCGAAATTCGTTCCACGCGCCGTAACCCCAGATCGGATAATCTTCCGGATCGCTCTGCGCCATCTTTTCCGTATCGTTGTAGCCATCAAAAACCGCGCGCAGCACCGGTAGGGGACACGATCCCACCGTCCCGTTGTTGAGATAAACTTCCTCCGCAGGAATCAGAAACTGTTTACGCCATTCGGTCCAATACGCCTCTTCGTTCGAACCGTAAAGCGCGCTGTCGGGCAGCTTCGGCGCTTCCTGTTCGAGCAGCGTGTCCCACTTCGGCGGCAATCCGAGCGCGCCGGCGGCGCCTGCAACGCCTGCGAACGAAGACAAGAATCCACGGCGATCGATCATGATTCCCTCCACAAGGCGAGTTGCGCGGATTTTACGCGGGAACTCTGCCCGCAACAACCAACATTCGAAGCCGAACTAGCCGTCTACGAACGCGAAGGCCGCCACTTCCTCACCCCCGCCCGCCAAACGGATCGTATGAGGCGAACGGTGGCGTGGTTTGGCTCGCACCTCCGCTAACCTTCCCCTTTCCTTCACCGCCATGGCTGCGGACGAAGCTCCTTCTCATTGGGCGTAGAACTTCAGAAAGCCGCAGTTCTTGCATCGATTTGCCCGCACGGGAACGCAGTTTTTCCTGTCGACCTTTAAGCCGCCAATCCATCTCTTTTGAGGAATGCCCCTCACCCATGTTTGCTGCAACACAGTCGCCTCGCTCACGTCAGCAATGAATCCGGCCTCCACCTCTCCTCCGCACTCCCCACACGGAGTTCGCTCAGATTCCATATACCCTCCTCGACCGCCAGAGTCCTGACCGCAGTATCAACAACGACTATCAACCGGACATCATTTTCATTTTCCGGCCAAACGCCCAGTCTCGCTAGTAGCTTTCACGGTAACGAACGAGTAAAATCGCCCGCGATCAACCTACGTCTATTCATTGGGGGGAAATTTCGTGGCCCGACCCAAAAACGATTCCGCACTCTTTGCGCAAAACACCCGGGAGTGGGGTACCCCACAGGTTCCCGGCGCGGGCTGTCGCGAGCGCTTCACCTTCTCTCACCAGTCACCAGTAACCTTTTATCCAAACCGTTACCTGTCCGGAAGACGTGCATCGAACGTACTATTGGAACCGGCGGGCCTCTCCGCCAATCTTTCCTCAGGTCACCATTCCGTCGTTTACGTTACGGGGAGGGTGTGATGGGTAAGTTCTCTCGTAGTTGGCAGCTCGTCATGCAGAGCTTCGCCATTCTTCGTTCCGACAAACAATTGATGCTGTTTCCGGTGCTCTCGGCTGTTTCGTGTTTTGTTGTCACGGCCATGATTGCCACTGGCGGCGCGTTCCTGCTGCTGCCGGCGAGGGCCGCGGCCATAGCTGCCGGCGAACGGTTCAATCCGAATCAGTCGCCGATGTTCCTGCTCGGCATGTTCACTTTGTACGTGGTGAATTACTTCGTGATCGTGTTCTTCAACGTTGCCCTCGTCGGCGTCGCCAATAGCCGCTTGATGGGCGGCACGTGGACGTTCCGCGACGGCATCGAACTGGCTTGGGAGCGCAAGGGCACCATTCTTCAATGGGCGCTCGTCGCCGCCACCGTCGGCGTCATCCTGCGCACTTTGGAAGAGCGCCTGGGCCTGATCGGCCGCTTGATCATGCGCATCATTGGCGTCGTCTGGACGCTGGCCTGCTACTTCGTGGTCCCCGTGCTGGCCTTCGAGGACCTTACCCCCATAGACGCCGTGAAGCGCTCCGCCAAACTCTTCCGCGACACCTGGGGAGAAAAAGTCGTCGGCGGCTTCAGCCTCAGCCTCGTTTCCCTGGTCCTCATGCTGCCCGGCATCGGTTTGTGGCTCGCTGCCATGTTTCTGGGCGGCATCAAGGGCTTCCTCGTCGGCACGGTGTTGATGATTATTTACTTCCTCGTGCTCTCGGTTTTCATGTCTGCGGTGGGAGGCATCTTCAACGCGGCGCTCTATCGTTACGCTTGCTTCAAGCAGGTGCCGCCGGCTTTTGATCATGACCTGGTCGCCTCAGCCTGGGCGCCCAAGAGCTAACCCCTTAACGTGGGGGGCGGATCGCAGGGTTCGCCCCGCACATTCTGTTCACAATTTCCTACACATTCCATTTGCGATTTAATTGACTGCTTTCGCCCTTCCGGGTCACCCACATTCCCGGCGCACAACGCTACCCTTTCCAACGTACACTATCTCCTGGGCCGGCCCGCTGTAACGCAAGACGCTCTTAGCGCGTCTTAACTTTCAACCGGGTGTTGGCCTTCTCTTTATGAGCTGGCTCGTTCGTCAGGTACGCAAAATAGGCTGTCTGTGTGTTCTGCTGTACTGCGCGGGGGCGCTCGTAGCCACCGCGCAGGAATTTCGCGGCGCACTCCGCGGCGTCGTCCAGGATGCACGGGGAGGCCGTGTACCCGCCGCGAAGATCGTGGTGCAAGCCGCCGAATCTTCTCTCCGGCGCGAAGCATCCAGCGATACGCGTGGAGAATTTCGTCTGGAGGACTTGCTCCCCGGCGCCTATCGTTTGCGCGTAATTGCTTCGGGTTTTGCAGAAGCCAGCGCTCAGGTGAGCGTAATCGTCAGCTCCGTGCGCGAAATCACCGTTACACTGAAACCACTGACCGTCCAGGAGACGGTAATTGTGGATGGGCCGGGTTCCATCACCACCCAGCCTCTCGACACCGCCAGTGCGGTGCACCAAGCGATAATCACTGCCCGCGACCTTGAAACCATCCCTCTGGCAGCCCGCAGCTTCGCAAATATCGCTTACCTGGCGCCGGGGACGGAACCGCTCGAACCTTCCGACCCCACCAAAGCGCGCATCACTGCGGTTTCCACGGGCGGCAGCTCCGGTTTGAACAATGAACTTTCCGTCGATGGCGGCGACAATTCCGATGACTGGATCGGCGGATTCCTGCAGAATTTCTCGCCCGACGCCATCCAGGAATTTGCCATGCGCACGGCGCAGGAAGACGCGGACACCGGCGGCACCACCGCCGCCTCCGTGGTGATCACCACCAAACACGGCACCAACGAGTGGCACGGTTCCGGGGCCTTTTACGGCCGCGCTGCCTCTCTGAATGCGCGTTTCCCGATTGACAACCCTGCCCCCGATCCCAAACAACCGTTCTCGCGGCAAAACTACGTCGGCACGCTCGGCGGTCCCATCGCCAAGGATAAGCTATGGTTTTTCTCTTCCCTCGAATACGTCCATGAAAACGCGAGCATCGCCTACAGCCCGTCCAGCCAGACGGAGTTCAACGCGCTCGCGCAACTCGCCTCGCAAGGCTTGATCAACACACCCGTTGGCGCCGTCCATTCGATTGCGGTGCCCAGCAGTGTCCCGGTTCCGTTCCGCGACTATCTGGCCACGGCGCGCCTGGACTGGGCGCAATCCGCAAGTTCGCAGTGGTTTCTCCGCGCCGCCGCCGACAATTACATTACCCGCAACGCCCTCGTGCAGCAGGCTGCGCTCCCCTCGACCGGCGCGACCTCTCATAACAATTACATGAGCCTGGTGGTGGCCAACCAATACACGTTTGGGCCAAACTGGGTGGGCTCTTTTGTTTTCAACGCCAGCGGTTTGCATCTGACCGCCACGCGCAATGCCAACCTCGGCTTCGCTCTCGCGTTCCCCTTCACGTCAACCTTGAGCACCATCTCCGGCATAGAGACTTTCGGCGACAATCAATTTTTCACTCCGATTACCGCTTTTCCCGTTTTGCGCAATCAGGAAAAATATCAACTTCGCTATGACGTAAGTCACGTCCACGGCCGGCATGCACCGCGCTTTGGCGTCAACTTTATTCACGAACCGGTTCTTAGCGGCGCCCTGGCCGCTACTGCCGAGTATGTCTACTCACCGCCGCAGGATCCGAGCTTCTATCTGTTGAATCATCAGGGCCAGCTTGCGGCCATCCTGTCCTGCAATCCCAACGATCCCGCGAACCAGCCGCCGAATCCTACGTGTCCCTTCACTACCTTTACTCCCGCGGGAGACGGCAGCTTTTCGCAAAACGTCCAGCGCCTGGGGATTTACGCTCAGGATTCCTACCGCGTCACTCCGCATCTTACGATCAACTACGGCCTGCGCTACGACACCACGTTTGGCCTGTTCATCGCTTCCGGCCACGACCAGAGCGTGAATCCCGCCCTCGCCGGCAATGGAATTGTCTCCGGCATCCCGCACGATTACCGCAAAGCCTTCGCTCCGCGCCTCGGCCTTGCTTACGGACTGGGTTCATCCGGCAACACCGCTCTGCGCGGCGGTGTCGGTCTCTATTTCAACGACCTCGCGCAAAACGGCTGGGTCCAAGCCTTCAACGCGGTCAACAATTTCAATATCCAAAATGCTTCCGTCCCGCCTTCGCTCATCGACCCGAATTACCACACCCCTTACGCGTTGCATGCCACGGGCGGTATTCAGCACGCCTTCAACGCCAATTGGATTCTGAGCGCCGACTACACCCTCGAGACCGGCATGCACGGCTACCGCCGCTACGATTTTCCAAATGTCTCCTTATTTCGTACCGACAACCGTTCCAGTTACAAAGCCCTCGCTTTGCATGTTCAGGGAAACGTCGCACGGCGCCTGAATCTCGTCGCGAATTACACGCTCGCCAGCGCAAAAACCTGGGGATGCCAGATCGGTGAGCTCTTCGATTATGTCAATGGCGTCTGCGATCCCTTCAAGGCCTTCGCCCCGGGAGATTATGGTCCTTCAGGAGAAGACGTCCGGCATCGCTTCGTTCTAGCGGGAACCGTTCGCGCTCCGGCAGGGTTCGATGTGACGTTCCTCTCGCAGGCGGAGACCGCGAGGCCCATCACCTTGACAACTCCGGTGGGCAATCGCGTGGTGATCAACGGCATGAAATCCACCCTCGATCAATTCCGCGGCACGCCCTACATGCAAACCGATTTGCGAGTGAGCCGCCCCATCCAGTTCCACGAGCGCTGGTCGCTCACGCCCTTCATCGAATTCTTCAACCTTTTCAATCGCGACAATCCCGGCAACAACTACGTCGGCGACATCAGCGCTCTGCCCATTCCCGTGAACGATCTCGCAAACGTCACCGCGCTTTGTCCTGATCCAACGTGCTCTGTGCCGGTTACTAGTGGAAAGCAATTGCTGGTTCCCGCCGGCGCCCTCGGCGATTTCTTCGGCCCCGGCACCACAGTCGGCATCCCCTTCGCCGCCCAACTCGGCGTCAAGCTCACGTTCTGACCGGCTTATCCTCTTCGGGCACCTTGTTCGAACGTCGCGATGCCTCAACCTGATATGCTTCATTTCGACTTTGATGACGGCCCACCCCAATATGCCTGACAACCGCAATCCCGAAGTTGCTTGGACCTATCACAACGTCACCAAACATTCCTACACCAGCATTCGTACCAACCCTCATTTTATGGATTGGTCCAACCAGCCTCTGCCGTTCAAGATTTATCCCAAGCTGGAGCCGTTGCGCTTGCCTGCCGAGGTGCGCCAAACCGGCGTCGCCGCCCTATCCGCCATCGCCGAAAGCGTCCCCACCCACACTAACGCATCTCCTGATCTGGAGGCGGTGGCCCAACTTCTCTATCTCTCCGCCGGCATCACCCGCAAGAGAAACTATTCTGGCGGCGAAATCTACTTTCGCGCGGCCGCCTGCACCGGAGCGCTCTACGAAGTCGAGCTCTATCTCGTTTGCGGCAACTTGGCCAACCTCGATGCCGGTGTCTATCATTTCGCCCCGGCAGAATTCGGCCTACGCAAACTGCGCGCCGGAGATTATCGCCGCGTACTCCTCGAAGCCACCGGCGGCGAACCCGCCATCGCCCACGCCCCGCTCACTATCGTTTGCACCTGCACCTACTGGCGCAACGCCTGGAAATATCAAGCCCGCACCTACCGCCATTTTGGCTGGGACAACGGCACTCTGCTCGCCAACCTGCTGGCCGTCGCCACGGCCCTCGGTTTGCCCGCCCGCGTGGTGTGCGGCTTCGTGGACGCCAACGTCAATCGCCTGCTGGATGTCGATCCTCAGCGTGAAGTGGCTTTCTCCCTCGTAGCTCTCGGCCACGCCGACGCTCTCCCGCCGCCAGCTCCCGCCGAAATTTCCCCGCTTGGCCTCGAAACCGTCCCGCTCTCGCAGCGCGAGGTGGACTATCCCCTCATGCGAGAAATTCACGCCGCCTCTTCGCTCGATTCCGCCGCGGAAGTGGAGGCGTGGCGCTGCCACACCCCGAAGACGGATTTTCCGCCGCCCGCCGGGGCAATCGTGCAGCTACAACCTCTGTCCGATGCCGAAATTCCGCGCGATCCCATCGAGCAAGTCATCCAGCGCCGCGGTTCCACCCGCAAGTTTGCCCGCAGCCCAATCACGTTGCCGCAGCTTTCCACCATACTCGACCGCTCCACCCGCGGCGTGTCCGCGGATTTCCTCGATCCGCCCGGAGCCCAGCTCAACGATCTCTACCTGATCGTTCACGCCGTCGAAGGGCTTCCGGCCGGAGCCTACCTCTTCCATCGCGGCCGCGGTACGCTCGAATGTCTGAAGCAGGGAAATTTCCGCGCCGATGCCGGCTATCTCGGCCTTGAGCAGGAGCTGCCCGCCGACGCTGCCGTGGACATCTTTTTCCTGGCGGACCTGCGCACCATCTTGCAGCGCTTTGGCAATCGGGGCTATCGCGCCGTGCAACTCGAAGCCGGCATTCTCGGAGGCAAGCTGTATCTCGCGGCCTACGCTCAGCGCCTCGGCGCCACCGGCCTCACCTTCTTCGACGACGACGTCACCCGCTTCTTCTCTCCCCACGCCGAAGGCCAGAGCGCCATCTTCCTCGTCGCTCTGGGCCACAGCGCAAAACATAAGCCCAAGTGATCGGCTCTGAAGCTTGCCGCCTCTATCCGCGTATAATGTGCCCTCAACATAAGGAGCTTGCCATGAAGCGCGTTCTCAACCTGTTTCCAGTCCTGGCTGTGCTTGGCCTGCTTTTCTCCTTTGCTTCGTTTTCGGCGGCGGCGCACGCGAATGCGCAAGACAAGGCTTTCGTTTCTCGCACCGCGGAAATCGATGGAGTGAAGCTGCATTACATGACGGGTGGTCACGGTCCATCGATCATCTTGCTGCATGGCTACGCGGAGACCTCGCGCATGTGGACACCTATCCTTCCACTGCTCGGAGAGAAATTTACTGTGATCGCGCCAGACCTGCCCGGCATCGGGGACTCGGACATCCCCGCGAGCGGTTTGGACATGAAGACCGCGGCGATCCGCATTCATGCGCTCGCGAACTCGCTTGGCGTCCAGAAAGCCAGAGTCGTCGGACACGACATCGGCCTGATGGTGGCCTACGCTTACGCCGCGCAGTTCCCCGCGGAGGTGGAAAAGCTGGTGGTGATGGATGCATTCCTCCCGGGAGTGGGCGGATGGGAGGCGGTCTACAACAACCCGGCGATCTGGCACTTCCGCTTTAATGGGGCGACGCCCGAAGCGCTGGTGCAAGGACGCGAGCGCACGTACTTCGAGCACTTCTGGAACAACTTCGCGGCCGACAAGACGCGTTCGATTCCGGAAGCAGACAGGAAAGCGTACACCGAGGCCTACTCGCGTCCAGGCCGCATGAGGGCGGGCTGGGCGTACTTCGTATCATTCCAACAAGCGGCGAAGGATTTCGCGGAACTGTCTCAAACCAAATTGAGCATGCCGGTTCTGGCGATCGGCGGAGAGAAGTCCTTGGGAGAAGCACTGGCGCAGCAGATGAAGCTGGTCGCTTCGGATGTGACCGTCGTCGTGCTGAAGAACACCGGACATTGGGTCCTCGAGGAAAACCCCAAGGAAACAACCGACGCGCTCGTGAAGTTTCTCTGACGTTCACGGCCTGAAATCAAGCGGTCTTCCCGCGCTTCATCAATTGCAGCTTGGTACTCCCTGCATTCCAGGCGGGCGGGTCACTCGCGGGAAAAGACTCCAGGGACGCTTCTTCCACTATGTCCGGCACTTCTTCCTGCGGAGGAGGCTCGTGCGGATCCGTCGGCGCCGGTGGGGTCTCCTGGGGATGCTTCGCCATGGCAACACCGATTCTACTCCGGCGTGCATCCGAAGCGATCTGTCGGCTGCTGCCGTGAATTGCCCCGTGCCGGGCGCACGTTTGACCCGGCACGATGCGGGAGCCTAATATAGATTTCACCAGCCAGTAGTCACGAGTCACCAATCATGTTTGAGAATCTTACAGAGAAGCTGCAACGCACTTTTAAAAACCTGCGCGGACAAGGCAAGCTCACCGACGAGCACCTGGACACCGCGCTCGCGGAAATTCGCGAAGCGCTGCTCGAAGGCGACGTCAACGTTGGCGTGGCTGACGAACTCCTTGCCAACATCCGCGCGAAAGCCATCGGCAGCGAAGTCATGCTGCAGCTTTCGCCTGATCAGCAGG
>DATNLB010000498.1:0-12868 GCA_035603095.1 Candidatus Acidiferrales bacterium | reverse complement strand
TGAACTTTGCAGCGCGGATATCTAAGAAAGGGGATTTAACTATGTACCGCAAAATGTTCACTGGCATGATCTGCCTGATGCTGTTGGGAACTTTCTTTGTCCCAAAGGGTCGGGCCGACGCATGGGATAGGAAAACGACTGTTACTGTCAACCAACCCATTCAGGTTCCCGGGAAAGTGCTTCCCGCGGGCACCTACGTATTCAAGCTGCTGGATTCCAACGATCTCACCCTCGTCGCAATTTACAACGCTGACGAGATGCATTTGATTACGACGGTCCGGGGTATTTCGGACTCTCGGATGGAAACCCCAGACAAAACCATCCTTCAACTCGAAGAGCGGCCCTCCCGCCAACCAGAAGCCCTAAAGGCGTGGTTCTACCCCGGTGATAACACCGGCATCGAGTTCGTCTATCCAGATCAGAAGAACTAAGGTATATCCAACCCAGAAGTAATAACTAAGGCCCAGGCCCTCGCACCTGGCGCTGCATACGGCGCCAGGCGCTCCCCGGGCCTGCCTAGGTGCGCCCGCAGCTCTTTGCACTCCAAAGCGGCGGCAGGAATACATTCCATTCAGTATCCAAAGAATCCGGTGCTATAAAAATGTTGTCCGCGTTCGCCGGCGTATTTGATTTGCGAATGTGACTCATATCGAACAGATTTGAATTCTCTAATCTGACAGCCTTATAACAAGCACGAATCTGACGATAAATCGGAATACGTGCTGTGTGTGACAAAAGGATTTCTGATTGGCACGCGCTAAGAGATAAAAGGAGTTGAATACATGCTTGGATTAATCGCCGCGGTTCTAATTGTTCTTTGGTTGCTTGGGTTCTTGGCCTTTCACGTTTCTACCGGTTTCATTCATATCCTTCTGGTCATCGGTATCGTGATGCTCCTCCTGCACTTCTTCAGAGGTCGAGCTACAGCCTAGATGACTGATCCATGCGAAGGCGCATTCCCTGTTTGCAGAGAATCGCTTTCGCGTGGCGCAATATGGCAGGCCTTGGATCATCGCTCCAAACAAGCACGGGCAACTTTCGCGCCACGGAAGAATCAAACAAGTCGCCCGTGTGTCTTGAATTGAACAGCCATACATCTGCGTTTCTTATGGTGCTGGTTCGCTCACGGAGGAAGTAAGCCGAGGGGGCGAGCCCAAGCCCGCCCCAGTCGAAACAGCATCGTCTGAATGGAATGTACAACGGAAGGTGGTCGTCTTCACGCTGTTACGTGAGCGGCGATTTTGTGAACGGTTGAGTGCGAGACTTCGTACGTTTTGACCTGCGGATTTCCCTCCAGCACCCTCGCCAGCAATTGCTGGACTTCGGGGAATTTCTCGCGGTTATAGGACTCAGCATTCTCTTTCTGTTCCCAGATACTGATCCCAACCGCTTCTGCCCCATTCGGGTTCGTCAGCACGATTTCCTCCCGGAAACCTTTCTGGCGCTGCAGTAGTGGAATGACTTCCTTTTCGAGGATGCGGTTGAATTCGGCCAAATTACCGCTCTTCAAACGCATAGTTACGAATCGAGCAAACATATCAACCTCCTTTGATTTACCGCTTCCAGGATGAAAGTGGTTTCGCAGACTCTGCTCAGGGCCAGTGTAGCTAGCCGTACCCAGAGCCGGGGGAGGGTGCATTACCTGAGGCTGGGGAAAGGTTTGTGTCTGCTGAGCTGGGTGGGTATCGCTTGTCGTCCCTCAGCGGATGTTGCTCGATGAGAATGCTTCAATGCGCTCAGAAAGTCAACTAAAACATGTGGTCGTGTGAAAATCTACGGCTTGCCCCTGTGCCGGCTATATGTGCGCTTGTTCGGTCAGTCTTGACAACGTACCGTATGGGAGATATTGACCCATGTGCGCTTCCCCGCTATTTCAACGCACAGTGACCAAGAAAATGGCCGGCGCTTTCATTTTGAGTTGGTGCGGGACTGGGATAGACCGCGAAGTCTTGTCACCAATGCTGTCAGACGGGGGCCGTCTTCTTCCGCCATCGCGGTGAATTTTAATCCCAGTCCGCTACCGGGCTTGGCATGTCGGACGACAGCTTCGGCCCTGATTTGTCCTTCCTGAACAAGAAAGTCAAGTCTGATCGTCGCGTCCACTTCCCGCGCCTTTTCTGTTTCGACAAACAAACCTCCCATACTCAGGTCTCGGACTCGCGAAGTATCTTCACTTCCTTTGCAATTCCAGTAGACCCAGACTCCGCTGGGCGTCTCGACTCGCGGATAGTGCCTCCTCGAAGGGATACTTTGCCCCCCCAAGAAGTGCTTATCGGCGCGCACGTCCGTCCTCCCAAGACGAGGTTAGGCTCGCTATGCGGCTTGCCACTGTCCGGATAGCTCCACCCCAATGGCGAAACCGCCGCTCTTCTTGCGCTGGCAGTAAGTAACCCTTCCTTCAGACCGAACGCCATCCCATAGAAAAGTAACCAGCAAGCGGGTTCCCGTTTGCCAGGGCCAGACGGTGATGACGCGTGCGCCGTGAAGACTCACGTTCTCAGTGACCGTCGTTTCCTTAGGCACAGATTCATCTGAACTCGAAATCTCTGCGGCCAATATCTGAAGGATACGCCTTTCGGATCGACGGCTTGGAATCAGCGCAGCCATAATTCTCCACGCAAACCTCGCGAAGGGCCGGGATGACCTCACGAACTGCCACACTATATGTGTAGGCCTGACAACACCAAGAATCAATCGGGTGTCTACATTAAATTGGAGGGTTTGAACACCTCAGTTGTGTGGGTACGGTCCTCACAGCCTCCACGTGCTTCATGCATGGTTGATTGGATGACGGCGTCGGCTCCTTCAACCGATCGGACTTGTGAGGAGCATCGCCGCGGGGCCTTATTGTTTTCTTTCACTGACGACTGACCACAAACTACTAACCACGGATCACTCTCTTCTCAACGATCGTGGGACATTCCCGCGATGTCGTGTTGCGATTTCTCGTTCCGCCGGAGCGCTGCCATCTTCGTATCATCGGTGGCGACAAAGTAGCCGACGGCTATGCCCATCGCTCCGGCGCGAACGAGTTTCCCGGTCGGATTGTCGTACGTTGCAGAAATTTTCAGGACATCGCCTGTCACAAATTTGTAACCGCCATCCTGAACAAACAACTTGACGGGCACGGACTCAAGATGCCCTTGAGCGTCCGCCTTCGCATCGAGCGTCGCCACGGTCTCTTTGCGCGACACATCCTGCAGGACAATCTGCTTTCCGTAGTCGTGCAAGTGTCCGCCCACGCCGATCAGCACGCCGTCGTATTTTACCGTCACCGTTCCCGTCTTCTCGCTTTTCCCCGCCGGCAGGTCATAACCGGAATTTCCGCAAGAGGCCACGTCCATCCACGCGGGATAAACATTCTTTCGCGGCGCGGGGGCGCTCGCGTCGTTCGGTATTTCCTGGAAGGGAATCACTACTTCGAGATAGGCCTTTTCGTAGGATGTGTCCGTCGGGTTGTACATCATCGTCTCGATGCGGATCTTGTTCCCCTTCATCACGCGGTACCCGTAGCCGGGCACTTCGGTCCAATCCGTCATCTCGCTGCCCGCGCCGAAAATATGTTCTTCCTTGTTGGGGCAGAGAAAATCGGCGCGATTCTCGTTCCAGAACGCCACATGATGCAGCACCGTTCCCGGTACGGCGCCGCCGCTGGCATCCACGAGCTTCGGGTGATACGCAAGCAGCCAGCCGTCCATCGGTACTTCCCAAACCAGATCCGGCGGCTGCGGCATTTTCATGTGGCTCGTGTGCGCCGGCAAATCCATCGGCCCCACGCGGAGCGTGATGGTATGCGCCGCTGCATCCACTTTCGCATCCAGGATGACGCCCTTCGCGACTGCATGGTGCATGCCCCCCTGCATAAACCCGTGATGTTCGTGCTGCGTCGGCAGACGTTTTGCCGCGCCCTCATCCAAGCCGGTGCGCGTAGGCTGGAGTTCCTTCGACGTATCCACAGGCTTTTCCTGCGCCAGCGCAATGACGGCCATCAGCAGGAAAGCACCGCAAATCACAATTGTTTTCTTCATTGGACCTCTCCGCGCTCGGGTCCCAGCGTACATGCGCGAACTTCCTTTATCATACGCCCAGGAAGTGATTAGCGGAGTCGCCCGGAACGCTTCGTGTTTTGAAGTACCTACAGGTGAACTCCGGCGGCAAAACAGATAATATGCGGGACGATGAAAATACGCAGACGCCTTGCCGTTTATTCCTGCATTCTCTTTTTGATTTGTCTATTTCTCTTCGAGCCTCTCCATGCGCAGAAGCCCGCCGCTGACGATCTGCTGATTCTTAACAATGTGACGGTCGTGGACGTTCGAACGGGGGATCTGCAACCCGAGCAAACCGTAATCCTCGACCGCAATCACATTGCTTCGGTGGGGCCCAGCAAGTCGGCGAAGTATCCGCGGAACGCCCCGAGCGTAAATTGCCGCGGGCTTTTCCTGATACCCGGGCTCTGGGATATGCACGTACACCTGGTTTTCGGAGACTGGTTTCCCGGCGCGCAGGATATTTCGCTGCCGCTCTTCGTCGCGAACGGCATCACCGGTGTGCGGGACATGGGCAGCGAACTGGACATCGTGCAGGGATGGCGTAACGAAATTGAAGCGGGACGGCTGACCGGGCCGCGCATTTATACATCCGGGCCCATGCTGGATGGACCGAAGCCGCGTTTCCCCAGCTCGATAGCGATTGCCACGCCCGAAGATGCGCATCGCGCCGTCACAGATCTCAAGCGGCGGGGCGCGGACTTTATCAAGCTGCAATCGCTGATTCCGCGCGATTCGGTTTTCGCCATCGCGGAAGAAGCCAAAGAGCAGGAGATACCGTTCGAAGGGCACGTGCCGGATGCGGTGCGTGCGAGCGAGATGTCCGCGGCGGGGATGAAAAGCTTCGAGCATCTCATCGGAATTTTTGAAGGAAGTTCGCCTGCCGAAGACGATTTTATGAAGGGGAACAAGACAGAAGGGAAATTTCTGGCGACTTATGATGTGACGCGCGCGGCTGCACTGGCTGCGATTCTTGCGAAGAATCAGACCTGGCAATGCCCGACACTGGTGTGGGAACGCGGCGGTAACCTCGTGGACGTGAGTGATTTCAGCAAAGACACGCGCGTGAAATATGTGCCTGCGTCATGGAAAAATAAAACGTGGAAGCGATTCGCCCAGGAAATCACGCAAGGCTACGGCGCGGATGACCTCGTGACGCGCAAGAGATTTATCGAGAAGGAACTCGAGGTCGTGGGGATGCTGCACAAGACCGGGGTGCCGTTTCTTGCGGGAACGGATACGCCCGCCGGTGTTCATATTTTCCCGGGCTACAGCCTCCACGAGGAATTGCTGCGTTTCGTGGCCGCGGGATTCACTCCTCTTGAAGCGCTGCAAACCGCGACGATTAATCCCGCGCGCTTTTTCGGAATGGAAGACCAGACCGGAACGGTCGAAAAAGGGAAGCTCGCCGACCTCGTTCTGCTTTCCGCCAATCCTCTCGAAGACATTGCCAATACCCAGAAAATCGCCGCTGTCATCCTGAACGGCCGGTATTTTTACCGCGCCGAACTCGACAAGATGCTCGGCCGCGTGGAAACGGCCGCGCATCGCCAACCTTGAACGCCGCGGCGCGCACTATGAACGGAAAACCCGCCATCGGGCAAATGCATTCTCAAATGTTGGCTCCTTTTTCCTACGGGCGTTGGTAAACTCTCTCCACATGGGAGCGTTCCTGAGATGAAACTGATTCGATTCGGCGAGATTGGGCGGGAAAAGCCGGGCGTGTTGCTCGAGGATGGAACGCGGCTGGATGCCTCCGGGTTTGGCGCGGACTACGACGAGGAATTTTTTGCGACTGATGGGCTGACCAAACTTCGGAACTGGCTGGCGAGGCAAGGCGCTTCCGCGCTGCGCGTTCGAAGATCGGTGCGTTTGGGGGCGCCGATTTGCCGGCCGAGCAAGATTGTGTGCATCGGGCTGAATTTCCGAGACCACGCCGAAGAGAGCGGGATGGAGATTCCCAAGGAGCCGGTGATTTTTTTCAAAGCGACATCGGCGCTGGTGGGGCCGAATGATCCTCTGGTGATTCCAAAAAACGCCACGAAGGTGGATTGGGAAGTGGAACTGGCGATCGTGGTGGAGAAAAAAGCGAGTTACGTGAGCAGGAAGGACGCAATGGATTATATTGCGGGTTTTGTACTGCACAATGACTATTCGGAGCGGAGCTTCCAGCTTGAACGAGGAGGGCAATGGGTCAAAGGAAAGAGCGCGGATTCCTTCGCGCCTTTGGGGCCGTTCCTTGCTACTAAGGATGAAATTGAAGATTTCAATCAACTGGGCATGTGGCTGAAGGTGAATGGGGAGTTCCGGCAAAGAGGTTCTACTTCGAAGATGATTTTCGATGTTCCGGCGCTGGTCGCTTACGTCAGTGAATTCATGACGCTGCTTCCGGGAGACGTGATCAGCACGGGAACGCCGCCGGGCGTTGGCTTGGGGATGAAACCGCCGCAATATTTGAAACCGGGCGACGTGGTGGAGCTAGGAATCGAAGGCTTGGGCGAGTCGCGGCAGCAAGTTGTGGAGTACGTATGAAAGAGAATCCGAGTCCGGCAGAAACGTCACGGCAAGTATTAAAGCGGGCCGAGAGCGATGCACATTGACGCCCATCAGCACTTTTGGAGGTATGAGCGGCGGGAGTACGGCTGGATCGATGACTCGATGGCGGCGTTGCGCCGGGATTTTCTTCCGGCTGATCTGAAACCCGAGTTGGAGCGCAGCGGTTTTCAGGGATGCGTTGCGGTTCAAGCGCGACAGACGTTGGAAGAGACGCGATGGCTCCTGGAATTGGCGGAGCATGCACCTTTCATTCTTGGAGTTGTGGGCTGGGTGGATCTGCGGTCGCCGCGATTGACATTCGAATTGGAATCGTTTGCGCGACATTCCAAGCTAGTGGGCGTCCGCCACATTGTGCAGAGCGAGCCGGACGACCGGTTCCTACTGCAACCGGATTTTCTTCGCGGGATCGCGACGCTCGAAGAATTTGATCTCGCCTACGACATCTTGATTTATCCACGGCATCTTCCTGTGGCGACGGAGTTCGTGGCGCGATTTCCACGGCAGCGCTTTGTTCTGGATCATCTGGCGAAACCGCCGATCAAGAGCCGAGTCGTTGATTCCTGGGCGCGCGAAATCCAGGAACTGGCGTCTTTTCCGAATCTTTTTTGCAAGGTGTCTGGCCTGGTCACGGAAGCAGACTGGCAGGCCTGGAAGCCCGAGGACCTGCGGCCCTATCTGGACGTGGCGTTCGAATGCTTCGGACCAAGCCGGTTGATGATCGGATCGGATTGGCCAGTGTGCACGTTGGCGGCTCCGTATTCGCAGGCCATGGATGTGGTGAAGAATTACATTGGCAAGTACGCAGCGGAAGAAAGAAATGCCGTGCTGGGGGGAAATGCGGCGAAGTTCTGGAAGTTGAAACCGCTTGAGAAGCGAGCACGCGACTAATCGCACGGCGTGTTCTACAATGCGGGGGAAAAGCAGGCCGTGGCTGTAAACGACTGCAAAAAGGGAAAATACAGGTCCGTGTGAAATGCAGAACAAGGTGCTCAAACTCGATTCGAAAGATAACGTGCTGATCGCGCTGGCCGACCTGCGCCGAGGGGAGCAGATTTCTTTTGATTCCCAGTCCTACACACTGGAATCGGATGTTCCCGCAAAACACAAATTCGCCACGGAAGATCTTGCCATAGGCGCGAACATCATCATGTACGGCGTGCTTGTGGGGAAATCGGTTGCGCCGATCCGGCGAGGAGAACTGCTGACCACGCGAAACATTCGCCATCAGGCGGCAGCGTTTCAGGAGAAAACGGAAGAGTATCGATGGACGCCGCCGAACGTATCGCGATGGAAGCAGCGGGAGTTTCTGGGATATCGCCGCTCAGATGGCCAGGCAGGCACGCGCAATTACTGGATTGTTGTTCCCCTGGTGTTCTGCGAAAACCGAAACATCGGAGTGTTGAAGCAGGCGTTTGAAGAGGAGCTGGGTTTCGCTGCGCCACAAGTGTATCGAAGGCAGGTGGCGGAGCTGGCACGGCTTTATGCGGATGGCCGGAGCGAAGAGATCAAGACGCGCGCGTTGACGGAAGATGCGGCGGGCCCGCAGCGTTCCCGGGTTTTCGAAAACGTGGACGGCGTCCGGTTTCTGCTGCACGAAGGGGGCTGCGGAGGAACGCGGGAAGACTCCAACAATCTTTGCGGGCTGATCGCAGGCTACATCCATCATCCGAATGTGGCCGGCGCCACGGTGCTCAGCCTGGGCTGCCAGAATGCGCAGATTGGAATCCTACGGGAAGAGTTGCGCAAGCGGAATCCGAAATTCGATAAGCCACTGGTGATCGTGGAACAGCAGCAAAGCGGAACGGAAGTTGCGATGCTGACGGAGGCCATTCGAAGCACGTTCCTCGGTTTGATGGAAGCGAATCGATGCCAGCGGACGCGCGAGCCTCTTTCCAGCTTGTGCCTCGGATTGAAATGCGGCGGCTCGGATGGATTCTCCGGCCTCTCGGCGAACCCGGCCATCGGGCACACGGCAGATATTCTGGCGGCACTCGGCGGGAGAACGATACTCTCTGAATTTCCCGAATTGTGCGGGGTGGAACAGGAACTCATCAACCGGAGCACGCGCAAGGAAGTTGCGGACCGGTTCATGCAACTGATGAGAAGTTACGGAGCGCGGGCGAGAGCCGTGGGATCGGGATTTGAAATGAATCCCAGCCCGGGGAACATGCGCGACGGATTATTGACGGACGCGATGAAATCCGCTGGCGCAGCGAAAAAAGGCGGTAATTCTCCAGTGAAAGCAGTGCTGGACTATCCGGAATATTCGACCGAGCCGGGGCTAAACCTGCAGTGCACGCCGGGAAACGACGTGGAATGCGTAACGGCGCAAGTCGGCGCCGGTGCAAATGTGGTTCTGTTCACAACCGGCCTGGGGACACCGACGGGGAATCCGATCGCGCCAGTGGTGAAACTGTCGACGAATTCGGGGCTGGCTCAGCGGATGCGGGACATCATCGACGTCGACACGGGCGGGATTATTTCCGGAGAGAAAACGATCCAGCAGATGGGCGAAGAGATACTGGAGGTTGTAATCCAAACCGCCAGCGGAGACGCGCGCACGAAGGCAGAAGGGAAAGGCCAGGAAGATTTCATTCCCTGGAAAAGAGGTATCTCGCTCTGAAGAGTCCGGTTAGCGGCGCGAAAGAATTCAGGTTGGATGGCAAAGTGGCCATCGTGACCGGCGGCGGCAGCGGCATCGGGCAAGCGATCGCCTTGCGCTTCGCGGCGAATGGGGCCGCGGTGCGAATCGCAGATATCAATCTAAAACAGGCGGAAGCTATCGCGAAACAGATCACCGATGCGGGCGGGCACGGGACCGCGCACGCGTGCGATGTTACGGACCAGCGGCAAGTCGGGGGAGTATTCAAGGAGCTTTTTGCGAAAGAGCGTATCGAGATCCTGGTGAACAATGCGGGGATTTCGCATGTTGGAACGGTGGAAAGCACGACGGAGGAGGATTTCGACCGGCTCTTTCGCGTAAATGTGAAGGGCATCTACAACGGCATGCAGGCGTGCATCGGGCATATGAAGGCAAGCGGCGGCGGCGTGATCCTCAATATGGCCTCTATCGCGGGCTCCGCCGCGCTTGCGGACCGCTTTGCGTACTCCATGAGCAAAGGCGCAGTGATCGCGATGACGTATTCCGTGGCCAAGGATTACGTGCAGCACAATATCCGGTGCAATTGCATTTCGCCGGCGCGGGTTCACACGCCATTTGTGGATGACTACCTGAGGAAGAATTATCCGGGGCGAGAGAAAGAGATGTATGAGAAATTGGCGAAATCGCAGCCGATAGGAAGAATGGGCGAGCCGCAGGAAGTGGCTTCGTTGGCATTGTTTCTTTGCTCCGACGAGGCTGCTTTCATTACGGGCGCTGATTATCCGCTGGACGGCGGCTTTTTTAATTTGCGTGGCTAAATCATGGATCTGCGGCTAAAGGGAAAAGTTGTTCTGGTTACCGGCGGCGCAAAAGGAATCGGCGCAGCGATTGTGCGCGGTTGCTGCGCGGAAGGCGCGATTCCGGTGATCGTGGACCGTGATGAGAACGCTGGAGAAGAGTTACACGCGGAGTTGCGGGCGGGCAGAGTGGAAAGCGGGCTGATTATTGCCGAACTCTCCGCTCCGGAAGCCTGCGCAAACGTCGTCGATGGGACCATCCAGAAATTGGGGCGGCTGGATGCGCTGGTGAACAATGCGGGGGTCAACGACGGCGTGGGGCTCGAGCATGGCACAACGGAAAAATTTGTGGCTTCGCTGGAGCGCAACCTGATCCATTACTACGCGATGGCGCACCACGCAGTGGGCGCGCTGAAGAAAGCGCGCGGCTCGATTGTGAACATCAGCTCGAAGACGGCGGTGACCGGGCAGGGAGGAACTTCGGGCTACGTGGCCGCAAAGGGAGCCATCCTGGGACTCACACGCGAGTGGGCTGCGGAGCTTCTTCCGCACGGGATTCGCGTCAACGCTGTGGTGCCCGCGGAGGTGATGACGCCGCTTTACCAGCAGTGGCTGACGACGTTCCCCGATCCGCAGCAGAAGCTGGCGGAAATTGTTTCAAAGATTCCACTAGGCAAGCGCATGACGAAGCCGGAAGAGATCGCTGCCACGGTGCTGTTCCTGATCTCGGAGCAAGCGAGTCACATCACCGGCCAGCACCTGTTCGTTGACGGCGGATACGCGCATTTGGACCGCGCGCTGACATAACGGAGACGATGGATGACGAATTCCCCGGGCACCGCGGCGCACGGCGGCCGATCTGTCCCCATAACGGAACGCCGCTTCCTGGCGCCTTTCATTCTCATCACCACCCTGTTTTTCTTGTGGGCCTTCGGCGTCAACCTTAACGACATCCTCATCCCACATCTGAAAAAGGCTTTCGGGCTTACCGATTTTCAGTCTTCTTTCATCCAGGTGGCATTTTTCGGCGGATACTTCCTGGCGGCCTTTCCCGCCGGACGGGTGATGGAGAAGATCGGATACAAGAAGGGAATCCTTGCGGGTCTTTTTTTGTGCGCCGCGGGGGCGGTGCTCTTTCTGCCGGCATCTTCTTCGCGGATTTACGGCTTCTTTCTTTTCGCGCTGTTTGTGATGGCTTGCGGGCAGAGCTTCCTCGAAGTCGCCGCGAATCCTTACGTGACCATCCTTGGCCCCGCGGCAAGCGCAGAGCGGCGGCTGAATTTTGCACAGTCGTTCAACGCTGTGGGTGCAGTACTTTCACCGATTCTGGGACGAACGTTCATTCTCACGGGTATTGAATATGCGCCGGCGCAGATTGCGGCGATGAGTGCGGCGCAACTGGGAGCGTACCGTGCCGCCGAAGCCAGCACGGTGAAGGGTCCTTACTTGATGATCGCCGCCATTTTCGTGGTCGTCGCGGTGCTGATCCAATTGGCGCACCTGCCCGACGTACAGGAAACGGCCGCAGAAGGAGGAGCGGCGGGGATGGAAAAGAGCGCGGAGAGCGTGCTGTCTCACGCGCATCTGGTGAAAGGCGTCATCGCGCAATTTTTTTATGTGGGCGCTCAGGTTGGAGTAGCGAGTTTCGTGATTCGTTACGCGCAGTTCTCGGTCCCGGGAACAACGGCGAAAACGGCGGCGCTCTACTTATTGTTGCACCAGGTGGGATTCATGGCGGGGCGGTTCATCGGCTCGGCGCTGATGAAAAAGATTGCGGCACCGCGCTTGCTGTCCCTTTTTGCCGGGGCATCTCTCGTTTGTGCCACAGTGGCTTTGCTGGCTACCGGAGTAATACCGGTGTGGGCGGTTGTGGTCATCGGTTTCTTTCACTCCATCATGTTCCCCACGATCTTCGCGCTGAGTATCAAGAATCTGGGTGCACTCACCAAGCGCGGTTCATCGCTGCTGGTCATGGCGATTGTGGGCGGCGCATTTTTTCCTGCAATCATGGGGCGCATTTCCGATGCGGCGAGTATACAGAGGGCGTTCGTCGTGCCGCTGCTCTGCTACGTGTTTATCCTTTATTTTGGGCTGTCAGGATACAAGCCCGCCGCCATACCGGGCCTAGAGAGGGCTTCCATGGGAAATGAAAGCACACCGCTATGAGCAGACGCTACTGCTTGACGCTCGATTTGAAGGACGATGCAAAGCTGATTGTCGAATATAGGCGTTACCACGAGAAAATTTGGCCGGAGATCACGAAAAGCATCAAGGAAGCAGGAATCGAGGACCTGGAGATTTATCTCCGTGGAACACGAATGTTCATGACCATGGAAGTGAGCGAGAATTTTTCGTTTGAGAAAAAAGCTGAGGCGGACAGCAAGAATCAGAAAGTGCAGGAATGGGAAAAACTGATGTGGAAGTTTCAGAAGGCTTTGCCAGATGCGCGGCCGGGGGAGAAGTGGCTGCCGATGGAAAGGATTTTCAAGCTGGAAAGCTGAGTTCTGTAGTCCGCACCGGTTGTCAGTGACCAGAACGAAGGATGCAGCACGCTTATCCAGGAAATCGCGAAATCCCTCAGTGAACCGATCCGATAAAAACTCCGAAAGCGGGAACGGTGAAATGAGCAAGGACTGCCGACTCACGAGCAATTTTCGGAGCAGAAATTAGCGGCCTCGCAGAACTTTCCTTGACTCCGTGAGCATCGAGAGCCAAGTTGACCGTCCTTGGTTCATCGCTCATGTTAAGCACAACGAGAATCGAGTCGCCGTTCCCGGGAGTCTTGCGAAGAAAACTGAGGACATCCGGGTTGCCGCGATCCAGGGGCAGATATTTTCCATCTCGCAATGCGGGCTCGCTTCGGC
>DATNLB010000063.1:0-8729 GCA_035603095.1 Candidatus Acidiferrales bacterium | reverse complement strand
TACGTGCTGTTGCAGATGCTGCGGCGCCTGGGACTGGAAGGAACGGAGTTGGCCAAGGCCCAGTGCTCCACCATTCGGCTCAAGGTGTTGAAGATCGGCGCGCTGATCCGCATCACGGTGCGCAAGGTGTGGATCTCCCTGGCAGGTGGGTACCCCTACGTCGCGCTGTTCCAGCAAGTCCATGAAAAGCTGTGCGCCGTGCCCGTAAAGTATTGAAACAGAAAGGCTCCGACCACTTTTATTCTGGCTCCTGTCAACCGGTGGTAAGGTGTGCGCCGAAACAGGCTCAGAAAGTAAAAAACTCTCACGCAAAACGAAAAACGGACCGCTACACAACAACACCCCGCGAAAATAACTCGCAACTCCCCGTTCGAACACACTTCATTCCTCTTATGCCAGGCTGTGAGAGATGTGGGTTAGAGTTCATGTAAGTGGTTTAGAATCAAAACCAAAACCTCCGAGCGTTTCTATAAGTGTTGATTCTAAATGGGTTAGGGGGACGATTTCGCGCCGATCTGAAGACCGCCCACTACGTGAACCTGATCCGGCACCCGCGCGACACCCGGCATGGCATGAGGAAGGTTCCCGCCGGGGTTGAGCTGATTGTCTTCGACGACGAGGATGCAATGTTTCAAGCGTTCTCCAAAGACGGGGAGGTCACCACGCGCTCTAATTGCTTAATCAACGGTTCTCGCCATGCATTCTGCTTCCGGAAAAGCGATTCGGCATGCGCGCGGAGGTACTTGTCTTCCTCCTTCGTTAGATCCTTGCTCGTTAGCACAAACACGGAAAGATCGGCGGTGCGAGCATTGGAACGCCATTCAGCGAGCAATTCAAAACCGCTCATCTTGGGGAGCACTAAATCAAGGATAACGAGTTCGGGCAGGGACTGAGCCACACTCACACGGGCCTGTTCACCGTCCGCCGCCGTGCTTACAGCGTAGCCATATCCTTTAAGCAACTCGACAATCATCTCCAGTGTGGACACATCGTCTTCCACGACCAAAATGGTCCTTGTTGGCGCTGCGCCCCCGCGAGACCGGAGGCAGCGCTCCACGGCAGCCAGTAACGTCGCCTTGTCCACGGGTTTAATCAAATACTCGTCGGCGCCGAGAGCAGTTCCAACGCCCGGCTGATCCACAATGGTCACGACGATGACGGGGATCTTGGACGTGCGCGGGTCATTTTTCAATTGCAGTAGGACCTCAAACCCGTGGACCGGCTGCATGAGGAGATCCAAAGTGATGGCATCCGGCTGGTGTTCCGCGGCCATATCCGTGGCGCGTTCCGGCCTGTCGCACCGCAGGGTCTCATAGCCCGAAGAAGCCAGTTGCGATTGGATGAGGTGCCCCGTCGCTGCATTGTCCTCGACGATAAGAATCCGCGGGGCATTGCGCGCCCTTGGCACGGGTAAAGATGACTGAATGGATTGATTCGGAGCGCTGACAACGAGGGGAAGTGAAAAATAGAAGCAGGCACCCTCGCCGGGCCGGCCTTCAATCCCCAGTTTGCTCCCATGCAGCTCGACGAGACGCGAAGTTATGGCTAGTCCCAAGCCGGTGCCCTCGGTGGCGCTACCCGTTTCTGTAAGCCGGAAGAACGCTTCAAAGATGCGCTGTTGTTGTTCAGGCGGAATCCCCGGGCCATTGTCGCGCACCTCCACCCTGACCTGGTCATCCACTTGACGCGCGACGAGCTCGATGCGGCCACGTTCCGGCGTGAACTTGATCGCGTTGCCGGCAAGGTTCATAAGCACTTGCTTAAAGCGCATGGCGTCCGCACGAACTTGCAAATTGGGCTCAACTTGTTGGAGTAATGCTTGCGATTTCTTTTCCGCCAGTGGATAAAGAGTGCTGATCACATCGGAAAAGGCAGACGAGACCGTCACATCCTCGCGGGTGAGCTCCATCCGCCCCGCTTCGATCTTGGAAAGGTCAAGGATGTCGCTGATTAGTTTGAGAAGGTGTTTCCCGCCGGTATGTATGTGAGCGACGTAGCGTTGCTGGCGATCGTTCAACGGGCCGTAGCGTTCATCGGCGAGGAGGTCGGAGAAACCCAGGACGGCATTGAGCGGCGTGCGCAATTCGTGACTCATGGTGGAGAGGAATTGATCCTTGAACCTACTACCGCGCTCAACTTCCTCTTTCGCAAGGAGGATGGAATGAGAAAACTCCTCAACCTCCTTCTTGGCAGCTTCAAGCTCCGCAGTGCGCTCCTGAACGCGCTGCTCCAGCTCATCATGGGCTTTTCGCAAAGCTCTCTGGCTCTGCTGGATCTGCGCCAACATCTCATTGAAGGCATCGATGAGGATAGCCAACTCAGCAGGGCTGCGGATAGGGGTTGCGCGGACCGAATAGTTTTTGTCTTGAGAAACAATTTTTGCGATTTTGCTCAAATCCACGATGGGGTCGGCAACGGCTCTGCGAAAGACCGATGAGATCAGTAAGGCCGCCAGCAGACATGCTGAGAGGACGATGACAGCGATTAGCGCGTATCGCTGAAAGCGGCCGTGCAATTCCTGCATGTCCGATCGGATGTAGACGGCCCCAATCGGCTTCGCGTCCAGCACGATCAAGCGTACTAGCGCGATCTGATCATCTTCGATCCAATGAGTCTCTGTTTGACGCGACGGAATTGGCGGAAGCACCGGGCTGTGACGATCACGATCGCGTGAGTACGAGGCAAAGGGCCGGCCATCCGGCAGGTAGACCTGAGCGGACAAGATATTCGGCGCAGCTTTGAGCGCCAACAAAGTATTCTCCGCGGACTGCGGGTCGTTGAAAAGTAGTGCGGAAATGGAATTGGAACCGATGATCTGAGCTTGCGTGGAAAGATTCCGCAACATGGCCTGCCGGAAAGTTATCATGTCAAAGGCAATAAAGGCGGCACACGCCAACAGCAGCGCCGCGCCGCTGACCAGCATGTTCATCCAGGTCAGCTTGCCGGAGATGGAATGGTTTTGGGCCTTGAGCATGTAAGTCAATCTCCAGACCGAGCATTTCTTCTTACGGTTGCCGCTACTTTGAGCAACTCGGAACTCAAGACGAGCTTGGCACTTTCGGCGCTCGCCAAGTTGATCTCAAAGCGAACCCTGTCACCCTCCGCGACGAATTGGATCATGCCGCCTCGCCGCGAGAATCCTGGTATGTCGCTAACCGTTAGGACGCCCGCCTGATCAATCGCCGCTAGGATCTCTTTCAAATGGTTTTCCTCTGTCGAACTAACGAACAGGATTCGGCAATCCGCCGCGTCTTGCGACCTGGCGATCCGTCGAATCACTACGGGCTTTCCCTCTAGCGCTTCCCCTGCAAGAGTTGAATCGAGAATCTGACCGAAAGGATCCCGGCCGAGCACACAAACGGGGAAGGAGTCGCCCTTGCCCGCGGCAAGTCCAGGCGGCCATTTGACGAACCTGCCGAAATTGTAGAGGTAGGCGGCCTTGACCTGATACTCAGTCGGTTTCGATTGCTCGGCATGTAGGCATGAGACGCCAACGAGCACCCAGGCGACCGCCAGAGCCATGAATTTCGACAAGCAGCATGAATAAACACCAGTCACGGACTCTGGCCCCGTGCATGGGAGCACATCAGTCCCATAGATCCGCTTCCCTCTCATCTTTGCCATGATTGCCACGTTAGTTTGATGTAGGCACTTCGCTTGATCCCGACAAGAGGACCGGGGTCACCCCCGAACTCTGCGTGATAAGGTTGAAACAAGTTCTCGCCCACGACGGACAGGTCTAGAGAACGAGTGGCATGCCAACTGAATCGCACATCGGCCGTGGTGTAAGCTCCGACGAGTTGGGCAGGCAGGGAGCTCACATAACGAAAAGTCTGATCAAATTCCAACTTCTTGGGTAAATCCAAGGAAGATTGGATCGCGACCTGGTGATGGGGGCTCGACCCCTCCGTTGAATTTGCGCTGGAGGTGTCCAGGCTGGTCGCCTTTTTTTCTAAATCAATATGGAGATATGAATACGACCCCCTCAGCCGCCAAATGCGCGTCGGGGTCCAATCGGGAGCGATCTCGAATCCAGCCGTGCGGCCTTGCAACCCATTGCGGAAGAAAAACGGGATAACAGTATGCGGCGGGGGCGGTGAGCTTTCAGAGAACGGTGCACCAGGCTCGACGCTTAGGAGGTGGTCATAGTTGTTGTAGAAGGCGGCAAGGTCCACGTGGAACTTGGGCCCCACCAGGCTTCGGTATCCGGCTTCGTAGCCAATCAGGCTTTCCGAGGAAAATTTTCTGTCGCCAATAATCCGGAAAAACGTCAAGGGAGTCGGCGCCGCCAATCCAGAGAGCTGGAGGTCTTCTTCAACGCGAGATGGAGTGCGCACGGCGCGAGTGACGGCGCCCCAGACGGTTTGCCGCGAGCTCGGGGTCCACAAGAGCCGTGCCGTCGGCTCGATCTCGAAGCCGCTGTAGCCGTTGTGTAGGAATTTAGACCCGATGGTTAGTGAAAGCTGGTCTCCAACGATCGGGATTTCGTCCTGGACGAATGCATTGTAGAGCTTGTCCGTGTAGTGATCCGGCGTGAACACGACGGTGGGTACGACCTGGGAAGCATTGCCCGAACTCAGGCGCGCTCCGAGGCCCCACAGGAAGTCCTGCCGCCCCGGCAGAATCAGATGATGGATGAAATCGATGTCAAACGTATCTCGAGACTCGGCAAAGTTGGCCTGTTTCCGATTCGTTCGGTCGTAATAAGTCTGCAACTGAACGCTAGACCCTGAACCTAAGTCGCGCTCCCAGCGACCGAGCAAATTGCCTCCCGAAAGCTCGGCGTTCTGTTGGACATCGGTGGTATACGGCGGAGAGTAGCTCGCGATCTGTACACGTTGTCCGGCGTCGCCATAATAGAGGTCGCCTTGAAGCGTTAGCCGGTCGCGATTGTGTGCATCCCAATCCGTCCTGAAGCCGGTCTGACCCATCCGCCAGTCATCGAATTGTTGGTGATCGGGATGAAACTCAGGGCCTCGGGTGAAACCCTTCCCGTATATACGGTAGTTAAAACCCTTGCTGTTGCCACCACCGTACTGGAAATTGAGAAAGCCTTGATCGACATTTCCTCCGCCCGTGGATACCAACGTTCCGTGGGTTTCCTGAGCGCTTTTGGTGATGATATTGATTACCGCGTTGACGGCATTCGCTCCCCAGATGGTACCGCCGGGGCCTCGGATGACTTCGATCCTGTCGATATCCTCAAGCAGCGTGTCCTGGACTTGCCAATAAACGCCTGCGAACAGAGGCGTGTAAACGCTCCGGCCGTCGATAAGCACGAGTACTGATCGGGAGAGTGTGCTCTCGAATCCGCGTACGCCGAGCGACCAGGTGTTGGAGTCGACCCGTGCGACTTCAACTCCAGGCGCCATGCGGAGGGCCTCCGGGATGCTTGTGGCCCCGGACCGCCGAATATCCTCTTGGGTGATGACGTAGATCGCTGCCGGAGTTCGAGTGGCTTTCACAGGCACTTTGGACGCTGTTGTAACCTCGATTTGTCCGAGTTCTTCCAGGCTCACTTGTTTTAAATTCTCAGGAGGATTTTGATTGCTTTGCGTGGCCTGGGCGCGAGTCCTCTGATCGGTGAGCGTGACCAAAAGAAGAAGGACGAAGGCGCTTGCGGCCGCGATCCGACAAATTGATGATCGGTGTGGGCGGCGAAAATCGCCTGCCCGATTCTGAAAGCAGCTAGCGCTCATTCTTGGCTCCCACATTCGACAACTGAAGTGTTGATTCGCGCACAAGCAGTTCCAGTTGATCGATCAAGGAACCATCCCACCAGCCGCGTTTTACTTCTTCCCGTATGATGGCGAAGGCCTTTTCCGTAGAAAGAGCCTTGCGATAGGGCCGGTCCGTAGTAAGCGCGTCGTAGATATCGGTGACTTGAAGGATGCGCGCGGTGAGCGGAACTTGTTCGCCCTTCAGGCCGTCCGGGTACCCGGAGCCGTCCTGCCTTTCGTGGTGGTGGCGAATGATCGGCAGCACATAGCGAAAGGATCTGAGTGGGGCGCAAATTCGCTCACCTATGACCGTGTGTTGCTCCATGATTTTTCGTTCTTCCGGAGTCAACGGTCCGGGTTTGAGCAGGATGTGCTCTGGCACGGACAACTTACCTATGTCGTGCACAAGACCGCCTCGGCGGAGAGCGACGCGCAGGTCCTGGGGCAACCCGAGCTTCTCCCCTAGCGCCACGGAATATTTCGAAAGGCGGTCGCAGTGTCCCTCGGTATAGGGGTCCTTCGCCTCGATACTCAGGGCGAGGCTGAACAATACGGTCTCGGCGTTATCCAGCTCATCGGTGAATTGCTTCAAGCGCAACAGGGAATGCACCCGGGCCAGCAGTTCATGTTTATTTACAGGCTTGTTGAGGAAGTCATCCGCGCCACACATGATCCCGTGGATCCGGTCGGCGTCACTGTTCAAACTGGTGAGCAATATGACAGGAATCAAGCGGGTTTCCGGCTTGGACTTCATCTCTTGACAAATTTCGAATCCGGTTCGGCGAGGCATCACCACGTCCAGCAAGGCGAGATCAATCGACTCGCTATTCACCCGAGCCAGTGCTTGCTGGCCGTCCGCTGCATAGACGACCTGGTAACCCTCTGCGCTCAGCAAAGCAGAGAGTAGTTCGCGGTTGGCTTCGTTGTCATCGGCTACAAGGATGATTCCCTTGTGGGACTGTGGAGCAGACATAGTGCCTCCTTAACGATCCTCTCGACCGCACCAGACGGTTTGCGAGCGTCAGTTCTTGTCGAGAGATAGAACGGAGATTGTCCGGCCCAGGCAACGAACGCCTATCGCATGAGGCCTATTCGGAAGTATCTCAAATTTGTAAGTACTTCTTATTCTCTTCCAACAGCGCGCATCTAAGCAGTTAATAAGACGAGGGGCGTGCTACAGACTGCGAGCATCGACGCCGACGTCAGGATTCGGCGAGGACGCGCTTGTAGTAGGTTTCGTAGGCGGGATGACATCGGGCATGGCAAACGCGGTGAAGAGAATCGGTCTGATTTCGGATACCCATGGCTTGCTGCGCAAGGAAGCGGTGGAAGCCCTGCGCGGTTCGGAGGTGATCATTCACGCGGGGGACGTGGGGAAGCCGGAGATTCTGGAGGAGCTGAGAAAGATCGCGCCGGTTGTAGCGGTGCGCGGAAATGTGGATACGGAGCCGTGGGCGAAAGCGTTGCCGGAGACGGCCGTCTTGGAGGCAGGCGCGGCAATGATCTACGTGTTACACGATGTGAAAGCCCTGGATTTGAATCCAGCCGCATCCGGCTTTCACATTGTCGTCAGCGGCCATTCCCACAAACCGGGAAAGACCGAACGCGATGGCGTGCTGTACATCAATCCGGGAAGCGCCGGGCCGCGGAGATTTCAGTTGCCGGTGACGGTGGCGTGGCTGACTCTAGAACGAACAACTTTCGCGGTGGAGTTCGTGGATCTCGAAGAAACCCGGTAACCGCAACAGCGGGAGGAGCGGGACTTCGTATACTCATCGCGGGCATCCCCGCTCGACAAACTTCGCCGGCGCCAGCTTCCGCGACTTCTAATGCTGAGCAGTAGCCCACGCGAGGCCGTCGACGCCCGGAGTGAGCTCGATGGGCTGCTGCATTTCCCAGGAGCGCAGGTCGAGCACGGCGATTTTCCCGGCGCCGGTGCCGCTCACATAGGCGATTTCCCCGCCCGGTCGAATCAGGATTTCCGAAGATCCTCTAGGAATCTCCAGCGAGTGCGCCACTTTCCGTGTCTGCAAATCAACGGCGAAGAGGCGATTGGCCGCCATGCTGACCGCCAGCAGCCAGCGCCCATCGGGAGTCGACGCCGACGCATACGCCACATTCGGCAATTCGATCCAGTCCGTGATTTTGTTGGTGGCCGTGTCGATGACCGCGATGCGCGGCGCATCCTGGTCGTGAGTGAAGATGCGGAGGCCATCCGGTGAAATGGAAATGCGCTGGACACTCTTTGCCACGGGAATGGTGGCGATGAGATTGCGCTTCGCCAGATCGAGCACGCTCACGCTGCCAGCGCTGACGTTGGCCGTGTAACCGCGGTGGCCGTCTTGCGAAAGAACCAGCATATGGGATTGCGGTTCGCCCGTGGGAATTTCCGCGAGGACCTTGCGCGTGGATGGATCGATCACATCGACCGCATTCGCAAGCTCGGCGGTGACGTAGAGCAGACCATCGGGCCCAAATTCGGCGCGATGCGGGCGGAGCGGTTTGCCAAGATCGATGGTGGCAGCGAGTTTCCGTTCCTGAAGATCGATGACGTCGATCGTGCTGCCGTCCGTCCCTGGCTTTCCCACGCCCGAGTTTCCGTAGATCGGAACGTAAGCAAAGCGGTTGTCTTTCGATACGATGACCTCATGGCCATTGACCCCTACTGGAATTTTTGCGAGCTCTCGGCGATTGTCGGGGTCGACCACCAGCAGGGTGTGCTCCTTCTGATTCGCCACCACCAGCAGACCGCCTCCCGGCGGCGCTGACTTTGCGTTTCGCAGCTCCGCTGAAGTAACGAGCATCATGGAAACAAGGAGCAATAACAAGCGTGCGATCATGGACCACCTCAACGGAACATCTCTCTCGTTCGAATGCACGGAAACTTAGCGGAGTATATCTTTTCCAGAAGTCAGCGGCTACGCCCGCCTTTCTTTTTCAGCGGTTTCTTACTGCGAGCCTTGCGCGCCGCAGGCTTTGCGCTGGCGATCGCATCGCGGGTTTTCTTCG
>DATNLB010000065.1:0-2761 GCA_035603095.1 Candidatus Acidiferrales bacterium | reverse complement strand
TCGATGAACCGCTCTTCACGAAACCGCAAGTAGAAGCGGCGACGATTAAACCGACTCCTGCGAAGACCAAGTAGAACCCAGCACAGGTTCGATTGACATGTACCGCGGAGCAAAGTCCGATGCCGGGCTCCGCGGTATTTGATTGTGTGAATTCGTGTTGTCACGGCGGACGTTGAGAGTACGACAGGCCTCGTATAGATCGGGGCGGGTGCGACATGAGCCATCACCTTCGCATATGAACATTCCCAGTTAACCTCTCCGACCGGTTGGCCTACGAAACGTTTCGCATTAGTCTGCCATTCAGTACCGGAAAAGGGCACGAATTTATCCAGAACTGCCATCATCTTGGTGCCCCGAAAGCTCGATGATTAACCCGCCTCGGCCTCGAAAGGCTCGCCCTCAGGGCTGCAGCAAGCATGGGCTGGACCTCCCCCCTCCTAGCCACTAGCACTCGTTGCCGTCGCGGGAACTGTGGTTGAACCGAGCCGGGAGTGACTCCTTTGGGTGCTTACCGGGACCTTGCCGCCTGTAGACGAGAGTTGCGGTTCGGGAATGGATGCGCCCTTCTTCTGCGCTATCGACCGCAGGGTATATACCGCCCTTCAGACTCTTCCGCCTCGCTCCAGCGTCGAAGCGTGAGGTTCTCATCTTCCGTGCAACGTTAAAAAAACAAAGGAGATAAGGAATTGGGCAATCCGCACGGCCCCTTGGTCTCGGGGTATAAGTACTGTAGCGATTGCGCTTGCGGGGGCGCAAAGACACAGCGCCGTTGTTCGCTCATGATGTTTGGTTGTCAGCCCCAGGTATTGGCCGCGACCGCCCTCTTGGCAGAGTCAGCATCATGCACCCTGCCACCCCTGACCAACCGGGTCTGAACACCAGAGATGAAGCCAGCCAACTCCACGATCGGGCAGTGCTGCTGCGGCGGCCTTTCGCTCAAGCAGGGTTTCTCCTGTGGCCCGACGATTGCCTGTATTACTGCGCACCAAGTGGGCTTGGAGAAGCACTCAGCGTTGATCGCGAGCCGTACGGATGGAGCGTAGGATGACCCAAAAGAGTCGGATCGGTCTTGCAATCGCGGTGCTTGTGGCGATAGCCGCGTCTTACGGACTTGGCCGGCACTATGGGCATTCGGAAGCAGGCACCAAATCCGGGCATCACGTGCTCTATTACGTGGACCCCATGCATCCCGCCTACAAATCGAACAAGCCAGGAATTGCCCCTGACTGCGGAATGCAGCTGGAGCCTGTCTATGCCGAAGACCTCGGGAACGCTCCAGCATTTTTGTCCTCGACGCCATTGCCACTAGGAGCAGTCAGCATCGACGGCGCGACCCAGCGGTTGCTGGGGATCCGGCTCGCCAATGTCGAAAAAGGGAGTGGAACCCACACGGTCCACGTGGTGGGCCGCGTTGTGCCGGAAGATACCGGAGTGTACAGAATCAACTCTGGTGTGGACGGATTTATTCGCGAGACGTACCACGATTCGGTGGGAACACTCGTCAAGAAGGACCAGAAGCTGGCGAGCTACTATTCACCTGAGTTTTTGGCGGTGGCTTCCGGGTTTCTGGCCGCCAGCGAGCACGTGCCGGGCTCCGTGGGCACCGACGGGTCACGAACTGTTCCATTTCCCGGCGCCTTATCCAAGCAAGGCTTAAGCAGTCTTCAGGGCTACAGCGATCGCCTGCGAAATCTCGGCATGAGCGATGTGCAGATCAAACGTATGGCCGAAAACCACGAGCTTCCCGGGAGTATTGATGTAGTTGCGCCAACAGACGGGTTCATTCTTGCGCGCAACATTACGCCAGGGCAACATTTCGAACGCGACATGGAGTTTTACCGTATCGCTGATCTGGGCCGGGTATGGGTGGTCGCCGAGGTTTATGCACAGGAAGCACCCTACTTGCATCCAGGTGGCCAGGCTCGAGTCACCTTGACTGACGAAGGACGCCAATTGCCGGCGCGCATTACCGACAGCCTGCCACAATCCGAGGCCGGTGGAGGGAGCGTCAAGCTTCGACTGGAAGTCAATAATCCCAAATTCATTCTGCGGCCCGATATGTTAGTGGATGTGGAGTTGCCAGTGCATCTCCCCTCCAGGGTCACGGTTCCGGTGGACGCGTTAGTGGATTCCGGAGTGCGGACCCGCGTGTACGTGGAGCACGGCGAAGGCATCTTCGAGCCTCGCGATGTCGAAACGGGATGGCGTTATGGCGAACAGGTGGAGATCCGAAAGGGTGTTCAGCCAGGTGAGCGAGTGGTTGTTGCTGCCACCTTTCTGGTGGACTCAGAAAGCCGGCTGAAATCATCAGCGCCGGTTCGTGCGCCTGCGCGCACCACTGACAGCCCGGTTGGTATGTCCGGACAGGTGGCGGCAGAAAAAATGGTAATTGATCCGAGCTGCGGCATGCCGGTGGATCCTGCCAAGGCAGCAGCTTCCGGCTACACCCTCGCTTCTAACGGCAGTACCCACTACTTCTGCTCCAAGAAGTGCAAAGAAAAATATCAGAACAATTCCGCGAGCACTGCTTCCAAGCAAGCATCCGGGAGATGAAGATGATCAACAGGATCATCGATTTCTCTGTAGAGCACAAACTCGCGGTCTTGACGTTGATTGGTGTGGCGTGCATCGCGGGATGGTGGGCGATGGTCACGATGCCACTGGATGCCACTCCGGACCTGAGCGACACACAAGTCATCATCTACTCACACTGGGACCGAAGTCCGGACATAGTCGAGGACCAGGTCACCTATCCAATCGT
>DATNLB010000180.1:0-7077 GCA_035603095.1 Candidatus Acidiferrales bacterium | reverse complement strand
CGAAGAAACTACTTCTTCGCTGCATCGTAGAGCTCGGCGGCTTTGTCCCAATTGACAACGTTCCACCACGCCTTGATGTAATCACCGCGCACGTTTTGATACTTCAGGTAGTAGGCATGTTCCCAGACGTCTAGTCCGAGGACCGCCTTGCCGCCCCCCGTGAGCAGATAGGGAGTGTCCTGATTCGGTGTGGAGTCGATGGCCAGTTTCCCATCTCGGACGACCAGCCACGCCCAGCCGGAACCAAAGCGGCCCAGCCCCGCGGCTCCAAATTTCTCCTGAAATCCGGCAAACGACCCAAACGTCGAGCTGATAGCAGCCGCAAGATTTCCCTTGGGCTCACCGCCACCACCCTTCTTCATCAGCGTCCAGAAGAGTGAGTGGTTCCAGTGGCCGCCCCCGTTATTGCGGACGGCGTTGCGAATATTTTCCGGGACCGCATCGAGACCTTTGAGAAGGTCATCGATCGACTTCGCTTGCAGCGCGGCTTGCCCTTCCAGGGCCTTGTTGAGGTTGGTAACGTACGCGCCATGGTGTTTGTCGTGATGGATCTCCATCGTCTTGGCGTCGATATAAGGCTCGAGTGCGTCGAACGAATACGGCAACGGGGGGACGGTAAAAGCCACGGGTTTTTCCTCCAGAGTGAGATTTGAATCCGAATTGGTTGCGGTGCCGGCGCGCAAAAGAGCGGGTGCAGCATTTCCTGCTCCAAGCAATCCTGCGCCGACGATACCCGTATTCTGCAAGAAGTTACGACGATTCATAGGAACCTCAGCAGCGCGGAAGTTGAGTCGGCCTGCGCGTGGAATTATACCGCTAGTGGCCGTGAGATGGTAACGCAGCCTGTGAAAAACCACGATTCCGCAGGTCTTTTTGTTTTGTTGGCCAGTGTTACGCCTGCCTGTCCCTCCAGCAACATTCCCTTTTCGCACTTATTGGATGCGCGAAAGCGCCCATCGGGCAGATTCAGCAAGGACCTGATCCCCTGAACCCGCGAGACGATTTAATAGATCGCTGACTCGGCCGTGATTCACCGTACCGGGCCGTAGGCCGGAATTTCCTAACGCAATGCACGCATTTCGTACCAAGCCGCGCCATTTGGTGCGTTTAACGGGGCTTCCGCGGAAGAGTTCGCGGAAATCAACTTCGCTCAGCCCGAGGAGCCATTCCAGTCTTGGAAGGTAGAGCGATTCGCCTTGCGGCGGGAGGGACGTCGAAGTGAAATCTTCCTCTGCCGGAGGAAAAACTCTTGCCTGGAAGCGCGGTATCGTGGCAATCGGTGCACGCCTGTTCCACGGGCAAACGTCCTGGCAGATGTCGCAGCCGAACACATGATTCCCCATCGGCTCGCGGAACTCCTCCGGAACGGAGCCGCGCAGTTCGATCGTCAGATAGGAAATACACTTTCTGGCATCCATGACGTAAGGCTCGACAAAGGCTTGCGTCGGACAGGCATCGAGGCATCGCCGGCAGGTTCCGCATAAATCCGGCGGCGGCAACTCATTCGTCCCGAGCGTCGGTTCGAGATCGAGAGTCGTAAGAATGACACCCAGAAAAAAGAAGGAGCCGAGCATCTGGTTCAACAGCAGCGTGTTTTTCCCGAGCCATCCCAAACCAGCGTATTTCGCGAGCACTCGCTCCTGGACCGGTCCCGTGTCCACGTAGGCACGCGCCTCGAATGGGCCTGTAAAGCGTTCGCGCAGGGATTCCACGAGCGCATCGAGTCCCTCCCACAACACATCATGATAGTCGTCGCCCCAGGCATAACGGGAAATCCACCCTCTCGGCTGGCCATTTTCGCCCTGCGGCACGGGGTCGGTGGAAAGCGGCCGCGCGGTGTTGTAGTTGAGCAAGCCCACGATGGCGCTACGGATCCCCGGCATGGCAGTCTGGAGATCGGATCTCCGGGGATCCGCGAGGTACTTCATTTCGCCCGCGTAGCCACGGGCGAGCCACTCCGGCATCCGCGCCAGTTCGGGAAATTGTTCGGCGCGGACAACGCCGCAGAGGTCGAAACCCAGAGATTTCGCCCGGTCCACAATCCATACGGTGTCGGCAAGCGGTATCATCAAAGAGATTTTGCCGTAGTCCAGCGAATCAGGCGAGCTGAAGGAACATTCTGAGGCCGTGCCAGTGAGGACCGGCCGGGTGCTATCACACAAAACTTCGAAGCGCGGTGTTCTCGTCCGTAAACACATCAAATACCGTGTACAGCTTGGTGATCTGAAGAAGATCGCGGACTTTTTTCGTCAGGTGCAGCAACTTCAGGTCCCCGCTCTGATTCTTTACCGCCGTGTATCCGCTGACCAGCTCGCCGATTCCCGAGCTGTCGATGTAGTCCACGTCAGCCAGGTTCAGCAGAATCAATTTTCTTTGATCCTCCAGCAGTCCCCGAATCGTCTTTCGCAGCAAAGCACTGCCGTCGCCCAGGACGATCCGGCCGCTCAAATCCACGACGGTGATTGGCCCGGCATCTCGATGCGTCGCGTGCAATGACATCTCTATCCTTATGCTTCCTGTCGGGGTGTGGCGTTTTTTCCGCCTTGGCCATTCGGGGAAGCACTCCCCGGTGCGGGCAGTTTCTTCGACATCACGATTTCCGCCCCGCCCGTTTTGCCGGAAACCACGGTGAACTCGTCCATGAAAGCACGCATCAGGAAAATCCCGCGGCCGGAAGTACTCAGCAGATTTTCTTCGGCGAGTGGGTCAGGAACGTCGGAAAGCTTGAAACCCGCGCCCTCGTCCAGTACGTGAATGATCATCTTGTCGGCGGTGAGGTCCACGGCAAGGTGGATCTTCTTGTCGGGGCGCTCTTCGTTTCCGTAGTGAAAGGCGTTGATCACGCCTTCGCGCACGCTCATCCCAATCCGGTAGCAGTCGTCCTCGCCAAATCCCGCCGCTTCCGCCACGCGCAGACACATCTCCTCGGCAAGATTGACGCTATCGACTTTCGTCTCCAGCGCCACTTCAAGGTGCTTGGTGTCGGAGGCCATCTTTTGCGTTGCTACTGCCCCGGGAGCCCCTAATGTGAGCGCCTTATGGGTAACACAGCAAAGGAAACCGAGTCAATGGAGCAGCACAACCATCTCCTATTTAATTAAGATGCTATTTGGGGTGAATAGGAAACCGCAGCCGCACCTTCAGGATGCGGTCGTGCGCCCTGGCGGAAAGCCCCAGCCGTGTGATGGCGTTTTCCAGCAGCTTCTCGCCTTCCGGCGAAATCGCGCAATGCTTTCGGATCATCTTCGGCATCATCTGCGCGTTCGCGTAAGTCTTTTTCTCGCTTTGGAACCTTTCGAGCTGGTGTACCCCCCGACACCCGCCAGGAGGGTTCAACTTTCAACCGTCGACTGTGGATTTACTCGGATTCCTTCACTCCGACGCCATACAGCGCCAGGACGTCCGGCAATGTTACAATGCCCTCGAGTTGATGTACGTTGGCGCGGCTTACGACCGGTAAGATGTCCAATTGAGTCGCGCCCATGCGATCCAGCGCCAGGTGCAGCGAGTGGTCGGCATGAACATGGGGAAATTCGCCGGCGTCGACGATCCCACTCAGCCGCTTGCTGCCAAGACCATCGCTGTTTGCCCGTTGCAAGCTTTGCAGACTGATGACGCCGATCACGCCGCGCTCGTCGCTGACGGGCCAAGCGTGAAATTTGCTGGACTTCGATTTCTCCAATGCCTCCTGAACGGTCACCTCTGCGCTCAATATTTCTTTTGCATCGCGCATAGCTTGCTGCACTTGGCGTTGCCTGTCCTGCTGGCGTCTCTCAACCGTAGGCAGGTGGATGCCGTCCTGCTGCGCCAGGACCTCGTAGATGGGCTGCTTCTGGAACCGCGAGGAAATGAAAAAACTCACCAGGTTGGAAATCATCAATGGCACGATGACTGCATAGTCTCGCGTGATTTCGAAGATCATCACCACGGAGGTCATCGGCGCGCGCACGATCCCGGCAAACGCCGTTCCCATCCCAACGAGCGCGTAGGCTCCGGGCGTGCCGACGTAATTGGGCAAAAAGTGATTCGCCACGTTTCCGACAATGCCACCAAGCATGGCGCCCAGAAACAGGCTCGGCCCGAAGATGCCACCGGCATTGCCGGAAGCGTAGCTTGTCGCCACGGCGACCAGCTTCAGCGCCAGCAGCAGAATCATCAGCCGGAGCGCCATCCCCCCGTTCAGGACCTCGCCGACATGCTTATATCCGACGCCCAGAAGTTGCGGCACGAACCAGCCCATGATCCCCACGGTCAGGCCGCCCGCCACGGGTTGGAACCACAAAGTCTTTCTCGGGAAACGCAAAAAGCGTGCGCGCATCCAAAGCAAGAGTTTGGTAAACGCCAGTGAGACGAACCCGCCGGCAACTCCGAGTACCGCGTAAATTCCAACCTCCCCCGGATGCACCAATTGATACTGTGGCACCTGGAACAGCGGATCATTTCCCAGCAGCAATCGCAGCATCGCCCACGAGGTTGCCGAAGCCAGCACCACCGAGCCGAGCACCGGCGCGTGCATATCGCCGACTACTTCTTCCAACGCAAACAAGACCGCCGCGAGCGGAGTGTTGAACGCCGCCGCGACGGCAGCTGCGGCTCCGACAGGAATCAGCGCCTTCACTTTTTCCGGGCGCAAGCCAAGTTTTCTGCCCAGCACCGAAGCGATCCCCGCGCCGACTTGAACCGCCGGACCTTCGCGGCCCAGCGGAATCCCACTGGCAAGCGTCGCGGAGGTGCAGAAGAACTTTCCGAAAACCGTGCCGAGTGAGATTCGCCCGCCCCGTGCGTACAGAGCGGCTTTCGTTTGCGGAACTCCGCTTCCCCGGGCTTCGGGAAAAAAGCGATAGAGCAAATACCCCATCACGGCAGAGCCGGCTACGGGAACGAGCAGCCTTCGCCATGCCGCTCCGCCAGGGGGATAGAGTCTGGCCCCGGATCGCTCCGTCAAGAGAATGAACGCGACAACCACCATGCCCACCAGCGCGCCAATGAACAATGTCAGAACGAGGAAAACCTGCTCCTCTCGTTCGCGCAAAAATGCATTCCATTGCCGCGCAGTTGCATTCCGCCATGTCTTTCCGGCTCGCTCACCGGCACTTTTCATTTCGGTCGTCCCTGTTCCGCTGAGTATCTCTGATGAGGTCCTGCGGCTCTTTACGGCGCCGCGGGCGTTTCCCTTTCGTTCTTTACTTCACCGCCAGGCAGGAAGAATCTCAGACTAATCACTTGTTCGCGCCGGCGCTCTTCTTCAAGATGCCGTGTGCGCGCTTTCAGCAAATCTGTCAAGGAAATGAGCCCAAGGAATCTTCCGGATGACGGCTCCACCACCGGCATTCGTGTAATGCCCTTCTCCGCCATGCGATATACGACCGCGCGCAGTGGCTCATTCGGAAACACCTTTACTGTTTCCTGGTGCACCAGTTCGCCGAGCGTCCGCCGCAACGCGGCTTCGCCCTCGTGCTCGATGCGCTGGAAAATATCGCCGCGCGTCAGCACGCCAACGAACCGGCCCTCGGCGTTTACGACGGGGAGTAGCCGCTGGCTTTGACCGCGATGGGCGCGGAGGGAGTGCTGGAATTCCCGAAGCGCGCCGGCCGCTGGCAGCACCACGATATTCGCGCGCATGACTTCCCGCACAAACAAAATCTCCAGAGGATCGACCGCATATTCGCGGCTCAGGTGATAGCCACGCCGTGCGACCTTTTCCGTCAAGATCGACCGCTTGAGCGTCAACACGGTGAACGCGTGCGCGATCACGCTTCCAACAAGGAGCGGCAAAAACACATTGGCATCGTGCGTCAGCTCAAACGCAAATACGATGCTCGTAAACGGAGAGCGCATCGTACCACCAAGGATTGCACCCATGCTGATCAGCGGCCAGAAACCTGCGCCTTCGTTGGGCAGGAACATAGCCTCAAGGCCGCCGAGCGCTCCGCCCATCATCAGCAGCGGCGCCAGTACGCCGCCCGACGTGCCCGAACCGAGAGACACGGCCCAAATGATCCATTTGACCAGCAGCACTCCCAGGATCACCTTCGTCGTTACACTTCCCTGGAGTAGCGCTCCGATGGTGTCGTATCCAACGCCGAGTGCCTGCGGGAAAATCAGTCCGCCCAGACCGATCGCCAGTCCGCCAATCATCGGCCACCACATCCAGTGGATCGGCAACTTTTGAAAAGCGTCCTCCGCCGCATACACGGAAATGGTAAGCAGCGCCGAAAGCACGCCCGCCAGGAGACCGACCAGCGCGCAACCGAGCAACCCCTTCGGCCCGATAAAAAGCGGGTGTGCAGGCACTGGGAACAACGGCCCGAAACCTAGAATGTACCGGCGTACTACTGCGGCCACCGCGCTAGCCAGCGCCACGGGAATCAGACTTCGCGGCTTCCACTCGAACAGCAACAATTCGACCGCGAGCAAAACAGCGGCAACTGGCGAAGCAAATGTCGCGGACATTCCTGCCGCCGCGCCCGCCACCAGCAGGGTCTTGCGCTCCGCGGCGGTCAGGTGAAACAGTTGGGCGATCATCGATCCTATCGCGCCGCCCGTCATGATGATCGGGCCCTCGGCGCCGAACGGCCCGCCCGAACCAATGGAGATTGCTGAAGAAATCGGCTTGAGAAGCGCAACCTTTGGCTCCACCCGGCTGCCATTGATCAAAATCGCTTCGATAGCCTCCGGTATTCCGTGACCGCGAATTCGTTCCGAACCGTATCGCGCCATGACTCCGATGATCAGGGCGCCAGCGACAGGGACGAGAACGCTGTATATACCGAGTTGGTTGCCGGCCGGAGAGACCATCGCCGTGTTCCAGCGGCCAAAATAAAATAGGTTGGTGAACAGTCCAATCAGGCGTAGCAGTGCGAGCGCGACAAAGGCGCAAAGCGCGCCGATCCCCATCGCCAGGGCTGAGATTGGAAGAACCCGCAGGGTCGTCGAGAAGTCTCCCAATTCTTCATGCTGGCCGGCGCTTTTGTTGCTTCCGGCATTGCCCGGTGACTCTTTTTCCCGAACGCTACTCACGTTTCGTTCTCGTTCCTCTCCTGGAAGAATTCCCCGCTTGTTTCCCGCCCCGCGAAG
>DATNLB010000072.1:0-15207 GCA_035603095.1 Candidatus Acidiferrales bacterium | reverse complement strand
AGAAGAAAGGGCGCCCACGACAACTCATGGAAGGCGACCACTCCGCCGGGACGAACAAGCTGAGACAAGGAGCGCAAAACAGCGACGGGATCGGGAAGAAACATCAGAATGAAACGACCCACGGCAGCGTCGAAAGGCTTGCTACTTGGGATTTGGGAGACATCGGATTGCGTGAAGGTCACGTTGCGAAGGCCGGCCTCGGACACGCGGGCCCTGGCTCGAGCGATGGAGCGCGCATCGCGCTCTACCCCGACGACTTCACCCGAAGGACCGACTAGCTTGGCCACCAGCATGGCCACATCTCCGACGCCGGAACCGATGTCCAGTACACGCTGGCCTGGACTAATGCCGGCGCCAAGGAAGAATCGTTCGGTGAACGGAGCGAGAAGTGCAGCCTGCCGAATGAGGCGCTCCTGTTCCGCGGCGGTGCTGCCGAGAGCATAGTGAGGAGTGGAATCGGTTGTCGTCATAATCTTGGCAAATTGTACCACCGAGAAACTCCGCGGCCGGCTTGACTGATTCGGCGTGGCTTGAATTCCGGTGATGCATACCACATCAGCTTATTTCGGGCGTTTTGCCCGCTTCTCGCCGGGGGTATATAGTTAACGAGGGCAGTTCGCGCTGGACGCAACGTGCAGCCTGGTATCATCACTTGCTCGGCACCTGATCGATAAATTTCAGTCACCGCAAAGGCAACCTGAACGGATGGCCGCAGACGTAAGCAAGCATCTGGATCGCGCCAAACGCTTCCTCGAGAAGAACCGCGTCGAGGACGCGATCGAGGCGTATTTGGCGGTGCTCGACGAGATGCCGCAGCATCAGGAGGCCACGCAAGCGCTCGGCGATCTGTACGCACGGATGGATCAGCCGGACCGCGCGGCGGTCTACTACGGCCTGCTGTTCGATCTGCTCGTCGAGCCCAAGGACGAATCCAAAGCGCTCGCCATCTATAAGCGGTTCCTGCAGACGGGTCAAAGCCAGCAACTGCCCGAGCGCATCGCTCGATACGCCTTTCTGCAGCAAAAACAAAATCATCCCGACGAAGCCATCGAGCAGTACACGAAAGCCGCGGAGCTGTTCGCGGCGGCGAGCCGCGAGGAAGACGCGCTGTTTTGCTGGGAGCGGGCCGCGCAGCTCGATCCGGAGAATTCTTTGCGGCAACTTCGTCTTGCGGAGGCGGCCGAACGCATGGGCAAGACGGCGCTTGCCGCACGGGCCTTTCTGCGGGCCGGGCAACTGGCTTCGGTGAGCGGCACGCCAGCCGACGCGTTCAATCTTCTGGGCCGCGCGTACAAACTGGCGCCGCAGGAACGCAGCGTCGGACTTCTGTATGCCCAAGCAAACCTGCAGGCCGGGAATGCCGTGCGCGCCGTAGCCTTGCTGGAACCGTTTGCAGCAACCGAAAGCGATGCGGCGTTTCTCACTACCTTTAGCGACGCACTCATGCGATCGGGACACCTGGAACGCGCCCGCGAGCTACTCGAGCGGGTGCTCCGCGAAAAAAATGAAGGCATGACCCAGCTGTTCGAACTGGCGGACCGTTACGTGGCCGCGGGCCAGGACCAGAAAGCCACGGATATCCTCCTGATGCTCAAGCGGCGGATGTTTGCCGACAAACGCCAAAACGATTTCGCGACGTTGATGGACGGAGTAGGGGCTAAGTACCCCCATTCTCAAGTCATTCTTGAATTCTGGGCTTCCATCCACAACGAATTGAATCGCGAATCGCAGTATTTCGAAGTGCTGATCAGGCTTTTCGACGTGTACCTGACCTCGGGAAACGTAGCGAAAGCGGCAGAGACTCTCGAGCGGCTAGTGGACATCGATGCGTTCGACTATCGCAATCAGGAGAGGCTCGAACTGCTGCGTGGCCGAGTGGATGAAGCCCACCTGAAACGGATCGCAAGCCGGCTGTTGAAATCGAGCACTCCTACGCCGGGTCATACTTCGCACACTCCACCGGCGCAGGCCCCCGAGGCTCCTTCTCCGGGCAGTGAAGAAGGCCGGCAGTTGCAAGCGCTGGAAGATCTGATCGTGCAGACGGAGATTTTTTTGCAGTACTCGCTGCAAAATAAGGCGCTGGAGCGTCTGCAAAGAATCGCAGCGATGTTCCCCGGGGAAGAAGAGCGGAGCGCGCGGCTGGCCAATCTCTACCAGATGGCAAACTGGTGGCCCAAAGGAACACCCAAAGCGAAGACGGAACCGGCGCCTGCGCCGCCCGCGGCATCCGCCGCGCCGGTCACGCCTGCCCCACCGGTTGCCGAGGCGCCAGTGCCGATTACCTCGAGGACCGGGGTTTATTCGGCGGAGACGCTGCGCGATCTCTCAAAGATTTCCGAGGTCAATCAAAAGATATTCCGCCAGCAGACGCCGCGGGCGATGCTGAACACGGCGGTCAACGAGGTCGGCACGTATCTGCGCGTGACGCGCGCGCTGGCCGTGGTGGGCGCGCCGGGGCGCCCGCCGGAAATGGCCGCGGAATTTTGCGCCCCGGGGGTGAAGCCCGCACCGGGCGCACAGGTGGTCCTGCTGCTCGCGCACATCGAGAAGGCCGAACCGGATGAACTCGGCGGACTCATGGTGCAAGCAGCGGAAGGATCGATTCTGAGCGATCTGGGGCTGGCGACGGCGCTGGGGGTGATGATCACGGACAAAGAGACGCAGATGCCCGCGGGAATGTTGATCGTGGGGCGCGCCGAAGAGCACAAGTGGAGGCCCAATGAGGCCTATTTCCTGCAGGCCATCGGCGATCAGATGCTCATGAGTGTCAGCCACACACGGCTGCGGTCGCTGGTGCGGCGCATGGGCGTTTCCGACGAGCGCACCGGTCTGCTGAGCCGCAGTTCGTATCAGAGTTGTTTGCTGACGGAAGCGGACCGCGCACGGACGCAGGGGACGCCTTTAGCGCTGACAATTCTGCAGATCGATCGCGGCGCAGAGATTTTGCGCCAGCAGGGCGAATCGCCGCTGGAACGTTTTCTGGAGCAACTGGCGCGGTCGTTGCAGCCGATGGTGCGGCAGAACGACGTGGCGGTGAAATACACTTCATGGTCGCTGGCGTTTATCCTGCCGGATACGACGCTGGCGGGTGCGCAGAATCTGGCGGATAAGCTGCGACGAGCGGCGTCCGGGCTGCGGCCGCCGTGGGACTCCACACAAGTTACGCTGAGCGCGGGAATTGTGGAGGCCGTGGCCAAGCACGAGTACGACAGTGAAGACATCGTGACGGATTTGATCAATCGCGCGGAGTTTTCGATTGAAGAGGCGCGGAAGCGCGGTGGGGATATCGTGGTGGCGCTGGAAACGCCGAAATTGTGACGCGTGCCTGTTGACTGGTGTGGAACTGCCATGGGTCTGCAAGAATTGGGCGCCGAGTGGGACGGACCGTGCGGCATTTGGGAATGAGATCCTTCGCTTCGCTCAGGATGACAATCGTTCGAATTGAGAAAGTCAGCCCAGACAAATAGGAGAGGAAAGTATGTTTCCTACTGATGTTGTGATTGTGGCCGGGGCGCGGACGCCGATGGCGCGGTACACCGGGGCGTTTTCGGAGGTGAGCGCGATTGAGCTGGCGGCGCATGCTTCGAAAGAGGCGATCCGGCGTGCGGGTGTCGATCCGGGCGAGTTTGACCACGCGATATTTGGCAATGTGATGCAGACGAGCGCGGATGCGCTTTACGGCGCGCGGCATGTGGGGTTGAAGGCCGGGCTGAAAATCGAAACGCCGGCGGTGACGGTGAACCGGTTGTGTGGATCTGGAATTGAGGCGATCGCACAGGCTGCGCAGCGGCTGCTGCTGGGCGAGGCGACAATGGTGTTGGCCGGCGGAATGGAGAACATGACGCAAGCGCCGTTTGTGGTTCGCGGGGCGCGGACGGGATTGAAGCTGGGTGGAGGAGCGCTGGAAGATTCGTTGATGGCAGGCCTGACGGATACTTATTGCGGATTGCCGATGGCGCTGACGGCGGAAAAACTCGCCGAGCAACATAATATTTCGCGCAAGGATGCCGACGCGTATGCACTGCGCAGCCAGCAGGCGGCCGACGCGGCTTACAAAGCGTGCCGCGTCAAGGAAGAAATTGTGCCGGTGGAAGTGAAGCAGGGGAAGAAGACTATCCTTGTGGGCGAAGACGATCACCGACGTCCGGAAACGACGATGGAGATTTTGGAGAAACTTCCGCCGTCGTTTAAGAAAGACGGAATCGTGACCGCGGGCAATGCCAGCGGGATCGTGGACGGCGGAGCCGCGGTTGTGGTGACGACAGAAAAAATCGCGAAGGAGCGGGGATTGAAACCTGTGGGCCGGATCGTATCGTGGGCCGTGGCGGGAGTTGATCCGAGCATCATGGGGATCGGGCCAGTGCCATCTTCGCAGAAGGCGCTGAAACTCGCGGGGTTAACGCTGCAGCAGATGGATCGCGTGGAAGTGAATGAGGCATTCGCAGCGCAGTATCTTGCGGTGGAAAAAGTGCTGGGATTGAATCGCGATAAGACGAATGTGAACGGCGGGGCGATTGCTCTGGGCCATCCGCTGGGAGCTTCCGGAACGCGGCTGGTGATTACGATCTTCAATGAGTTGCGGAGGAATGGATTGCGATACGGGCTGGCGACGGCTTGCATCGGCGGGGGGCAGGGAATCGCGATGATTGTTGAGGCGATGGGAAATTGATTGAGTGCCTGCGCCCATCGCGCCGTGAAGAGGAAAGACTGAAAGACCTAAAGATAACGCAGAGACGCAGAGTGCGCTGAGGAAGCGCAGAGTGGAATCAGGAATCGGCCGTTTCTGCTACACTTTCGCATTCGGGTTCGTGGTTTTCTGCCGGGCCTTTCTGCCGATTGGCCGGCGACATCTTCTACGAGGAAAAGCATGGCGATTCGAAAAGTGGGAGTCGTGGGGTGTGGGCTGATGGGTTCGGGGATCGCGCAGGTGGCGGCCGCGGCGGGATTCGAAACGGTGGTGCGCGAAGTGAGCGCGGAGCTGGTGGACAAGGGGCTCAAGAGCATTGAGAAAAACCTGAATCGGTTGGCGGAGAAGGGCGCAGTCACCGAAGCGGTGAAGGGTGAAATTCGCGGACGGCTCAAGGGGACAACGAAGGTCGAAGAGCTCAAGGATTGCGACGTCATCGTCGAGGCGATCATCGAACAGCTTCCGGCGAAGCGGGAGCTTTTTGGGGCGTTGGATGCGATCTGTCAGACATCGACGATTTTTGCGAGCAACACGTCTTCGTTGACGATCACGGAAATCGCTACCGCCACCAAGCGGCCGCAACGCTTTGTCGGATTGCATTTTTTCAATCCTGTGCCGGTGATGAAGCTAGTCGAGGTGGTGCGGACGATTGCGACGGAACCTGCGGTTTACGAAGAGATGGTGGCGTTCGGAGCCAAACTCGGCAAGACGCCGGTGCGCGCGCAGGACAGCACCGGCTTCATCGTGAATCGATTGCTGGTGCCATACCTTCTGGATGCGATTCGCGCGCTGGAAGAGGGCGTCGGGTCGATCGAGGATATTGATAACTCCATGAAGCTGGGGTGCGGGCACCCCATGGGGCCACTGACGTTGCTGGATTTCGTGGGGCTGGATACGACGTATTACATTTCGCAAATTATGTTTGATGAGTTCAAGGAGCGGCGATTCGCGGCGCCGCCGCTGTTGAAGCGGATGGTGCTGGCCGGTTGGAACGGGAGAAAGTCGGGACGGGGATTTTATGATTATTCCGATCCGGGGAATCCTAAGGTGACGAAGTTTTAGCGGCGGGAAGAAAATAAAAAGAAAAAGATAACGTTGAGACGCCGAGTACGCCGAGGAACGCAGAGCCGAGAAGAAGGAAGAGATGGGTTACGAAAATATTTTGTACGAAAAGAGGGACGGAATTGCGTATATCACCTTCAACCGGCCGAAGGTGCTGAATGCGCTGAACCGCAAAACGGTGGAAGAGTTGCAGCATGCGTTGCTCGACGCGCGCAGTGATCAGGCCGTGCGCGTGTTGATCGTCACGGGCGCGGGAGAAAAAGCATTCGTGGCGGGGGCGGATATTGGCGAGCTGGCGCTGCAAACACCTGTAAACGGCAAGGAATTTTCGCTCTTCGGCCAGGGCGTTTTTCATTTACTGGAAACGATGGGGAAGCCTTCGATCTGCGCGATTAATGGATTTGCGCTGGGCGGCGGCTGCGAGCTGGCGCTTTCTTGCACCATTCGAATCGCGAGCAAAACGGCGAAGCTCGGCCAACCGGAAGTGAAACTCGGGATTCTTCCGGGTTATGGCGGATCGCAGCGGCTGGCGCGGCTGTGCGGCAAGGGTGTGGCGCACGAACTTTGCCTTACCGGCGAAATGATAGCGGCGGAAGAGGCGCAGCGCATCGGACTGGTCAATCATATTTACGAGCCGGCGGAGCTAATTCCCGCCGCTGAAGCGATGGCGAAGAAGATTATCGCCAACGGACCCCTTGCCGTGAAATTTACGATGGAAGCGATTGAACGCGGCGTGGAGATGGCGCAAGAAGAAGGATTGTTTCTGGAGGCCACGCTTTTCGGAGTGGCTTGCGCTACGGAAGACATGCGCGAAGGCACGAAGGCATTTTTGGAGAAGCGGCCGCCACAATTCAAAGGGAAGTAAATGAAATAAAGGAAGTAAGGGAAATAAGGGACAGGAATAGGGAACGGCGCGGATTGGCGATGGCGGAGAAATTACAGCCCGGGAAGATTGATGGCGCATTGAGCGCGGCGGGTTTTCGCTTTGGCATTGTCGTCAGCCGATTCAATAATTTTATTACGGAGCGGCTTCTTGCGGCGGCGGTGGATGCGCTGGAACGAGCAGGCGCGGCCAGCAAGGATGTTGATGTGGTGCACGTTCCGGGAGCATTCGAGTTGCCGCTGGCGGCGAAAAAACTGACGGCGACGGGGAAGTACGATGCGTTGATCGCCATCGGGTGCGTGCTTCGCGGCGAAACGACGCACTATGACTATGTTTGTTCGGAGACCGCGCGCGGATTGCAGCTCGCGCAGATGGACAGCGGCGTGCCGATTATTTTTTGCGTGCTGACGTGCGACACCCTGGAGCAGGCCATCGACCGCGCCGGTCTCAAGGGCGGGAACAAAGGATTCGAAGCGGGGCTCGCTGCCATCGAAATGGCGCAGTTGTCTCGTAAGCTTCGCGCCGCTCATTCGAAAGCGGCGTCTGCCGGAAAGCCCCGGCACAAGTAACGTGTCTCTCCGGACAAAATCCCGCGAGTTTGCGATGCAAATGCTGTTCCAGTGGGACATGAGCCAGCAGGATTTCACCAAGCTGGAAGTGAAATTCTGGAAAAGCGCAAAGGCGGCAGACAAGACGCGCGCATTCGCGAACAAACTTTTTGAAGGCGCGGCGAAGGATGTCGCCACGCTGGACGCGATCATCGTCAAGCACGCCGACAACTGGCGGTTCGAACGGCTCGCGGCCATTGATCGCGCCATTTTGCGGCTGGCGATTCATGAAATGAACGGCACGGAGACACCGCCTAGAGTCGTCCTGAACGAAGCTGTGGAATTGGCCAAGAAGTTTTCCTCGGAAGATTCCGGGGCGTTTGTGAATGGGGTCCTCGACGCAGTCCATAAGTCAATGAAAGTAAATTAGTTACCGTTCATTTTCCTTCCTTCATTTTTCCCTATAACAATCAGCTCCCAAGGGTGGCGAAACTTTGCTGCTCTACCGGTGTTTGATTTTGTAAGTGTGGTGGTGAGTTCAGGAATCATTTCAATAGGAGAGAAGACAATGAAGGCAGAACTCATAGTCCGTCGAGGTGTGTTCGCAGTTGTGTTTGCCGGTTTGCTCGCGGGTGGCACATATGCCCAGAGCCAGGACCCGACTCCGCAGCAGCAGGACATTCGGAACGACAAGAAAGACATTCGAAGCGATAAGAAAGACCTGGCGAAGGATCGCGCGGATCGCAATGCCGATCAGCGCGATATCAATCACGATAAACGCGACCTGAGCAAGGACCGCGCCGACCGCAACGCGGACCAGCGAGACATCAATCACGATCGCACGGACCTGAACAAGGACCGCGTGGACCGCAACAAGGACCTGCGCGACATTAGTCATGATCGCGCGGATCTGAACAAGGACCGCGTGGATCGCAATGCGGACCAGCGGGACATCAACCACGATAAGAAGGACTTGTCCAAGGACCGCAAAGATCGCAACCAGGTCCAGAAAGACATCAACAAGGACAAGAAAGACCTGCACAAGGATCGCAAGGATCTGCGCCACGACAAACGCGGGCACTAAGAGCAGTTTTTACTTGTCAGTTTTCAGTTATCAGTTTCGGAAAAAAGTAACGAAGGCCGCTCGGAGTTCCTGGGTGGCCTTTGTTTGCTTTCAGTCATTAGTTTCACTATTTAGTGAAAGAAGTCAGATGCGGATGGTGCCTTCGAAGACTTTCACGGCGGCGCCGCTCACGCGCGGGACGAGTTTCTTTCCACTCTGCGTGACTTCCACTTCGATCCGGCTTGGGCGTCCCATTTCCGCGCCCTGAAGAATGCTCAGAGTGTGGCCCGGCGCTAATTTTCCGTTTCGCACAAGGTACGCGCCCAGCGAACCGGCAGCAGAGCCCGTCGCGGCGTCTTCATAGAGTCCCCAAGGCAGCATGCCGCGGGAAAAAGCTTTGCCATTGCCGCCGAGAGCGAAGCAGTAAGCCATCGTCGCGTTCTTGCCCTGAAGACGCCGTAGTTCAGTCATGTTCATGGCGATTTTGCCCAGCGTCGCGCGATTGCGCAGCGGCACCATCAGGTTGAAGATGCCGGTGGATACAAATTCAGGTTGCAGTTTCGGATCCAAATCTTTGGGCGAAATTCCCAGCGCGGAGGCGAGCTTCTTCTTGTTGAATTTCGCAGGCTTGAAGATGGCTTCTTTCTGGGTCATGGTAACGCGCTGCGGGCGGCCGTCCTTGAAGCGGATCTCCACCGGCAAGACACCGGCGCCGGTCTCTTGCAGAATGTGGACGCCGCCATCCTGCGCAGGAACGACGCCCAGCTCCGCGAGCAAGAACCAGGTCCCAATCACCGGATGCCCGGCGAGCTTGAGTTCTTCTTTTGTCGTGAAGATGCGCAACCGCGCGAGGGCTTCCTCTTCCGCCGGCTTTTGCACAAAGACGGTCTCCGAAAGATTCATTTCGCGCGCGATGGCGAGCATTTGGTCGTCCGAAAGTCCGTCACCGTCGGTAAAAACGGCGAGCGGGTTGCCTTCGAAGCGGTTGTTGGTGAAAACGTCGAGGGTGTAGAAGCGGTGTTCCATGGCTGGTCGTGGATCGGCCGCGGGAGCGGATTTCAGATGCGCTCGAGCTGGGCGACAGTCCTTTCGTTGGTGATGTTGCCGGTATTCAACGTCGAGTTTGGTTCAATCAGGATAACGTGGACCTCTTCGTCCGCAACGGGGCAATGCTCGACGCCGTGCGGGACGACAATGAATTCGCCTTCGCGCACCACACGTTCACGATCGCGGAATTTCATGCGGAAAGAGCCCTTCACGACGAGAAAAAGCTCGTCTTCGCTATCGTGATGATGCCAGAGAAATTCTCCTTTGAACTTCACGGCTTTCACAAGGCAATTATTGACTTCACCTATGATGCAGGGCCGGTAGTGCTCGGAAATGAGATTGAATTTTTCTTGCAAGTTTATCGTGTTCATGGGGCACCTATAGATTGTGAACCATCTGAGTTACAGCTTCGAGAATGCGGCGAGTCGTTTCGGGTTTGGAGGTTTCGCAGTAAACGCGCAAAAGATTCTCGGTTCCCGAAGCGCGGACCATCACCCATCCGACATCGCCAAGATAGAGCTTGATGCCGTCCATGTCCTCGCGACGCACCACGGGCAGATCAAGGATACGGGTCAGCTTGGCATCCGAAAAGTGAGCGATGGCTTTTTCTTTTTGGCCTGGTTTCAGATCGAGATCCACGCGGCCGTAATGATACTCGCCGAATTCGGCGGTAAGCACGGCGAGCAGCTCGCCAAGCGATTTGTTGTGCCAGGCCATCAATTCCGCCAGGAAGAGCGCGGAAACCGTGGCGTCGCGTTCTGGGATGTAAAGGTTGGTGCCAATGCCGCCGCTTTCTTCGCCGCCGATCAAAATGTTCTGTTCGAGCATCAGCTCGCATATGTATTTGAAACCGATGGGCGTTTCGTGAAGTTTGCGGCCGAATTTTGCGGCGAGCTTGTCGATGAGCTTGGTGACGGAAAAAGTTTTTGCGATATCGCCGGGCAGGTTGCGGGTTCCGGCGAGGTGCCAGACGAGCAGCGCAAAGATCTGGTGGGGATTGACGAACGTGCCGTCGCGGTCGATGGCGCCGATGCGGTCGCCATCGCCATCGGCGCACAACCCGGCGTCGAATTTCCCCGCAAGCACCGCCTGCCGCAAGGCCTCGATATGTGGCTCGATCGGCTCCGGGTGCACGCCGCCGAAGCGCGGGTCGCGCGTGCCGCGAATTTCATCGCAGGCAATGCCATTGCGCCGGAAAAGTTCGACGAGCAAGCCGGTTGCCGAGCCATGCATGACATCGGAGACGAAGCGGAACTTCGCCTTCCGCAGCCGTTGCCAATCGACCAGTTTTTCGAGTGTGTCGAGATACGGCGCGCGCGGTTCCAGAGGCTGAATGAGGCTTTTCCTAGGCGGTAGCGGCGGCACGCTTTCTTTCTGTACGACATCGAGATCTTTTTCGATCTGCGCCACGATGGAAGGCAATGCCGAGCTGCCGTAGCTCGCTTTGTACTTGATACCATTCCATTGATACGGATTGTGGCTCGCGGTGATCATCAGGCCGCCGGCCGCTCCGCGTTGCCGCACGAGCAAGGAAACCGCCGGCGTGGGGCAGGGTTTATCCGTCAAGAAAACGGGAGTGCCACTAGCGGAAACCACTTCAGCGGCGGCCGCGGCGATGCCGTCAGATGCGAAGCGATGGTCGTAGCCAATAATGACGCCCTTCCGTGCGTCCTCGCAGCGAACGACGTAACGGGCGATGGCCTGGGCCACCATGCGCGCGTTCGCGAACGTAAAATCTTCAGCGATTACGCCGCGCCAGCCATCGGTTCCAAATCGAATCGAGGTCATTGCAGGTGAGTATACGCGATGCCACATGCCTGCCAAACAGCCGGATTGGCCTGTTGTGGAGGACGGACCGCCTCGGAAGGCGGCCCTACAGGAGCTTTCTTAGTTTTTGTTCTTCAAGCCATTTCACGATTTTGCCGACGTCCTGGGCGCGGTCGCGCGGGCAGATGAGCAGAGCGTCGGGCGTATCGACGACGATCAGGTCGTGCACACCGATCAGAGCGGCGATTTTTCCTGGGCAAGAGATGAGATTACCGCGGGCGTCGAGGGCGTAGCCCGGAGTGACGAAGACATTGCCGTCCGAAGAGTTCCTGTCCAGGAGCAGGCCGTGTACAGCTCCCCAGGAACCGATATCGCTCCAGCCCACTTCGGCGGGAATCACAAACACGCGCGGCGGACCTTCTGCCCTTGTTGCTGGTTCCAGGATTGCGTAGTCCACGGAGATATTTTCGAGTTTGCGGTAAATCCCGCGCACCTTGCGCTCGTAATTCCGGGTTCCGATAAACTCAGCGAGCTTTTCCAGCGCGGCGTGCGTCTTAGGCAGAAAACTTTTCAGATTCTCGAGAAACGTGGAAACCCGCCAAAAAAACATCCCCGCATTCCAGTGATAGTTTCCGGAAGCGACGTATTCTTGCGCGAGCTTCAGCTCAGGCTTCTCCGTGAAACGCCTCACGGCAAAAACGGGGAAGCTTTTGGTTCCGATCGGTTCGCCTGTTCTTTCAATGTAGCCGAACCCCGTCTCCGGCCCGGTTGGAGGGATGCCAAGCACCACCATTCGCCCCGGTTGGCGAGCCACGTCGAGGGCGGCGTTCATGATCTCCCGGAACTTTTGCGGCTGTTCGATGTAGTGATCGGCGGGGAGCACCGCCATCAACGCGTCGCCGTGCGCGGCATGCCGGACGTGAATCGCCGCCAGGCCAATCGCCACCGCGGTGTTCTGCCCCATCGGCTCAATCAGCACACGCTTGCGCGCGGCTGCCGGAACTTGCTTGCGGACGCCGGCGGCCTGCTCCGCATTCGTGACCGTCCAGATGCGCTCGGCGGGAATCACCGGCTTCAGGCGCGCGACGGTCTGCTGCAACATCGTGTCCTTGCCGACGATGTTCAGAAGCTGTTTCGGAGTGCGCGTGCGGCTGCGCGGCCAGAAGCGAGTGCCTCGCCCCCCGGCAAGAATCACGGCGTGCACGCTGAGTTTTTCAGTCGCCATCACTGTTTTTCTCTACATCGAGCTTTGGATTGCGCGGAGAAGCTATCAGCACGCTGGTCTTCTTTTTCGGATAGTAACCATGGCTTCCAAGCACAGCAGGAATTAACCAGCACTCCCCCGGTTTGTAGTGAAAATCGCCAGAATTGTATCTACACATATCGTGTGGATTGCAAGACCACCCAACCACTCCCTCGCCTTCCAGAAATACCCACAAACTAAATCGAACAGGCGGGCTAGCTTCCGTCTTGAAGTGAACTAGCTGGTCAAACTCAAGCTTCCGTGTCGAGAAATAGGGACAGTCAACCAGGTATTCCCCGAGTTTTCTGTTGACGATTGGTTGCGGGCGAGGCACTACTCTTCCACCAGTGGCAGAGTTGAAGTTTATAACTTCCATCGCTTTTGCTACGTGGAGCTCGCGCGGCTTCCCGTTGGGATCGCGGCGGTCGTAATCGTAGAGACGATAGGTGAGGTCAGAATATTCTTGCACTTCACATATCACCATGTTCGGACCAATCGTGTGTGGCATTCCCGCTGGAATATAGAACGTATCTCCTGCGTGAACCTCGTGGGATTGAAAAAGATCTTCGAGAGTGTGATCGGCAAGAGCGCAGAGAAACTGTTCCTTTGTCACGCCTTCCTTTAATCCAGCGAGCAATCGCGCATCGGGTTCCGCTGAAACGACATACCACATTTCAGTTTTGCCGCGGCCTCCCGCAGCTCGTTCATGCGCGGCGGCGTATGCGTCATCAGGATGAACCTGAATGGAAAGCTTGTCGGTGGGGAAGATGAATTTCAGAAGGAGAGGAAAGTCGACGTCGCCCTCAAATCTCGAACCACGCCACGGAATGCTCATCTCTTTCCAAGCTTGGCCCAGCGTCCGTCCGGCGAACTGGCCGTTGACGACGTGGCAATCAAGACCAGTCAGCCACGCTTCCCCAATTGGTGACTTAAGATCGTGCATCTCCGGGAAAAGAGGCGCGAGTGAGCGTGCACCCCACAGACGCTCGGAGAATGCGGGTTCGATGCGAACTGGCTCGGGAGATATCGGCCAGGAACTCACGTTTTACGCGGCGGCTTCGGCGCGCGAGAAAAAACGTTTGAGACGGCGAAGCCCTTCGTCGATTCGCTCGATGGAGGTGGCGTAGGAGAGCCGCAAGTAGCCTGGCGCGCCAAAGGCTTCGCCCGGCACGACCGCTACTTGCACTTTCTCCAGGAGCATTTTGGAAATTTCCGTGCACGTTTTCCCCAGCGCCGGTTTACCTGGGGCGCTCGAAAGGTGCGCGGAAATATTCGGGAAGGCGTAGAACGCACCGCCCGGCCATTCGCAGGTTACACCGGGAATCGCGCGCAGGCCTTCTACGATGCGTTTCCTGCGCTTGGCGTACTCGGCGAGCATGACCGGAACGGTCTCCATCGTTCCGCGCATCGCTTCGAGCGCAGCGTATTGCGCAATCGATGTGGCGTTGGAGGTGGACTGGCTTTGCAGCTTGATCAGCGCCTGGATCAGAGCTTCCGGTCCCAGCGTGTAGCCGATGCGCCAGCCGGTCATCGCGAACGTTTTCGAAACCGAGCCGATGATGATGACGTTTTCTTTCGAGCCCGCCGCGCTGGCGATCGAATACGGTTTGTGCGGCTCGTAGGTAAAGTGCGAATAGCACTCATCGCCCATCAGCCAGACGCTGTGCTTTTTGCAGACCGCCAGGATGCGTTCGAACTCATCCGGCGGTACGACGCCGCCCGTGGGATTGCTCGGCGAATTCAGAATCAGTAGCCGGGTCTTTGGCGTAATCGCTTTTTCGATAGCCGCCGCCTTCACGCTGAAGCCTTCTTCCGGCTTCGTCTCCACGAATACCGGCGTCCCCCCCGCATACTTCACGATGTCCGGGAAGCTCACCCAGTACGGCGCGGGTATAATGACCTCGTGGCCCTGCTGGATCAGCACGCTCATCACGTTGAAGATGGAATGCTTGCCGCCGACGCTCACGACGCATTCTTTCGGTTCGTACGACGAGCCGAGCTCGCGCTTGTGCCACGCGCAGATGGCTTCGCGCAGCGGCATGATCCCGCCGGTCGGCGTGTATTTCGATTTGTTTTCCTCGATGGCTTTGATCGCCGCTTTTTTGATGTGGTCGGGCGTGGGGAAGTCCGGCTCGCCCGGGCCGAAGTCCGCGACGTCCACGCCGCGCGATTTTAGTTTGTCCGCCTCAGCAATCACCGCGGCGGTTGGCGAAATTTGGATGCGATTGATTCGGTCTGTTAGTTGCACCTTCGCTCCTTGAAAAATGTTTTCAGTTTACAGTAGACAGTTCACAGTCAAGGAACAACAAAGACTCGGCGTGGTTCGCCGGATCGCGAGCTCACTTCCACTGATAACTGACCACTGAAAACTGAAGACCAGGAAATAAGATAAAGATCTCCCGTCCAAATTCACTACGAAACCTTGGCGCGCAAGCGTTGCTCAACCACTTCCGGCACGAGGCCTTTGAGCGACGCCCCAAGCCGCGCAATTTCGCGGACCAGCTTCGAGCTCAAGTAGCTGTACGACAAGCCCGGCAGCATGAAGACTGTCTCAAGCCGCGGCTCAAGTTTCCGGTTCATTAGAGCCATCTGCAATTCATATTCGTAGTCGGAAACGGCGCGGATTCCGCGCAAGATAACGCCAGCGCCGCGCTTCCGTGCGTAGTCCACCAAGAGTCCATCGAAAACGTCGATCTCCACGCCCGTCCACTGTTTGGTCACTTCGCGCAGCATTTCGACACGTTCAGTCACGGAAAACAGCGGCTCCTTCTCGGCGTTCCGTAGCACCGCGACGATTAGCAAATCGAACATCTTCTCCCCGCGCTCGATGAGGTCGAGGTGTCCGTTGGTGACCGGGTCAAACGAACCGGGGTAGATGGCAATCGAAGTTTTCATCGTGGAATCACC
>DATNLB010000177.1:0-3329 GCA_035603095.1 Candidatus Acidiferrales bacterium | reverse complement strand
TCCGGATTTGCAGCGGGACGTCCTGCACCAGGTGAAGAAGCGCCCGAAGCTCGCGGCCCTGGACACCATGAACTACTGGATCGAGCGCTCGAACGCAGAACTGCGCGAGACTTTGAAGCACGTGGACATCCTGATGATCAACGATTCGGAGACGCGCCAGCTTTCCAATGAGCACAATTTGCTGCGCGCCGCGAAACACATCTTCAAGATGGGCCCTTCGACGCTGGTGGTCAAGCGCGGCGAGCACGGGGCCATGATGGTTGACAAACATGGCGTCTTTTGTGTGCCGGCGTTTCCGCTCGAAGAACCGCACGATCCCACCGGTGCCGGGGACAGTTTCGCAGGCGGCTTCATGGGCTACCTGGCGGGTTGCGGTGATAAGAGTGACGCTTCGCTGCGCCGCGCCATGGTTTACGGCTCGGTGCTGGGGAGCTTTACCGTCGAGAAATTCGGCCTGGATCGGCTTCGCCACCTAAAGCGCGGCGAGATACACGCTAGGGCACGGCACTTCGCGAAATTGACGCAATTCAAATTGTAAATAGCTAGAATTTCGTTCAGGCGCGCGATGGGGCGCCGGGCCGATGCTCTCTCTCCAGGAAATATTCTTGCGATTGGCGGTAGCGGCGGCGCTGGGCGCGATCATCGGACTTGAACGCGTTGTTCGCCGTCGTCCTGCGGGGATTCGCACCAGCCTCTTTGTATGTTTGGCTACCGCGCTGTTTACCATTCTATCCGGTGAAATTGCGCATCGCCTTGGCGATACGAGTGGAACGCGAATCGCCTCTAATATCGTGCAGGGCATCGGTTTTCTTGGAGCGGGGGCCATTCTGCGCGGACCGGGGGGCGTCCTGGGGATGACCACTGCGGCGACGATCTTTGTGGAGGCCGCCATCGGTATGGCCGCCGGGGGAGGCCTTTACGCCGTCGCAGGCTATTCAACAGGCCTCGTGCTCTTTGGCTTGACGATTATCGGCTGGGCGGAGCAATACTTCAATTTGAAGTGCCGGCCTATGACTTTCCGGATCACCACGAGTCACGCGGATAGCGTCTCCACGGAAATACAGCGGCTGATGGCGAGCTTGAAAATTCCCATGCAGCATTTTCGCGTTTCGATGGCGGGCGCAACTTCTATCGTCGAATTCGAGGCGGATGTGACCCACAAACAGCAAGAGGCGATTCTCGCTCAGCTTAATCGCCAGGGCGTGATTACCGAGGTGGCTCCCATCGAGGCCCATCAAGAATGAACGGAAGCAATGGAGCTCCGCGAAAACCAAAGGCGCTCGCCGCCGGTTCGCGGCTGGGAGTCTTCGCACCGGCCTCTGCCGCGGATTCCGTCGCAATGATTGCGGGGCTCGCGGAGCTGAAGCGGCACGGTTTTCAGGTGGTCGCCAGTCAGGACAGCAAAGCGGAAGGGTACTTTGCCGGTCCGTCGCTGGAGCGGACCAACGGTTTTCTTGGTCCTCTGAATTCGGATCAGGTCGACGGACTTGTCGCCTTGCGCGGCGGCTACGGATCGAATTACCTTCTGGAGTTCGAACTGGAGAAGAGCCTTGCGAATCTCAAGTGCGTGATTGGATTCAGCGACCTCACGACCCTGCAGATATTTCTGTGGCAGCGGTGTAACTGGGTCACCTTCTACGGTCCAATGGTTGCCGCCGGACTCAATGCGGGTCCGGATGCACGTAAGGGCTATGAGGAGAGCTCATTTCTTCAAGCGGTGGGCAGAACGGAAGGCGGGTGGAAGCTGCGACTGAGGGGCCAAGCCGTCCTCGCCGGTCAGTCCATGGGCAGAGTTTTGGGCGGATGCTTGACGCTCCTGGAGGCCACCATCGGAACGCCGTGGGAATTGGACACTAAGGATTCCATCCTGGTTCTCGAAGATCGCGCCATGAAGCCCTATCAGGTGGATCGCGTCCTGATGCATTTGAAACAAGCCGGTAAATTCGAAGGCGTGCGCGGGATTGTACTCGGAGATTTTCCTGAAAGTGAGCCGGCCGTAGCTGGCGGCCCTACCGTGCGGGAAGTCTGCGCGAGAATTTTAAGGCCGCTCGGCGTCCCGGTCGTTTTCGGTGCACCAGTGGGGCATACCATGCGGCCCATGCTTACGATACCGCTGGGCATAAGGGCGCGCCTGGACGCAGATGCGGAAGGTACACTCGAGTTCCTGGAACCGGCGGTGGTGGCTTGAGCGAAACGAAGCACGTGCATGTAATCGGAATCGGCGGTTCGGCGATGGCGCCCTTGGCCGGGATGTTGCGCGAACGCGGCTTTCGCGTGACCGGGTCGGATTCTGGAGTCTACCCGCCGGCGTCAACGCTGCTCGAAAGTCTCGGCATTTCATTTTTCGACACTTTTGACGCCGCGCACTTACAGCCCGCGCCGGACCTCGTGGTCATCGGAAATATCATCGCGCGCGGAAATCCCGAGTTGGAGGAAGTGCTGGACCGAAAGATTCCCTATCGCTCGATGCCGGAGATTCTGGAGGAAGTCTTTCTCCCCGGGCGACATTCCATTGTCGTCAGCGGCACTCATGGAAAAACCACTACGACGGCGATGCTGGCTTGGATTTTCCACACTGCAGGCAAGCGGCCGAATTTTCTCGTAGGAGGCGTGGCGGAAAACTTTGGCAAGAGTTATGGGCTTGGCGGCGGGGAAGAGTTCATTCTTGAAGGCGACGAGTATGAAACCGCGTTTTGGGACCGCGGGCCCAAGTTTTTTCATTACCATCCCGATGATTTGATCATCACCTCGCTCGAATACGATCACGCCGACATTTATCCTGACTTCGAGACTTACCAGTTGGCTTTTCGCCGTCTGGTTAATCTTGTTCCGAGGCGTGGCCGTGCGGTCGTCTGGGGCGACTCGGAAGATTCGGGACCGGCTTTGCGGCGGGCAGCAGAAAAGGCTTTCTGCCCGGTGGATACGTACGGTTTCAACGATGGGAATGATTGGGTGGCGAGCGGTTTCGACATCGACGGCGAAACCATGCGGTTTCGGGCGGCTCATCATGGAAAACAGTTCGGAGAATTTGCGCTGGCCGCCACGGGACGACATAACGTCTTAAACGCGATGGCCGCGCTCATTATCGCTCAAGGACGCGGTATCGCAGCCGCGGAGATTGGCAAAGCGCTTGCGACGTTCCGCAGCGTGAAGCGCCGAATGGATGTGAAGGGCGAAATCGGGGGAGTTTTGGTCGTCGATGATTTCGCGCATCATCCGACGGCGGTGAAAGCGACGATCGAGGCGGCGCGCGCGCGCTGGCCCGTACGCCGGCTCTGGGCCATTCTCGAGCCGCGGTCAAATTCCATGCGCCGCAAAGTGTTTCAAGA
>DATNLB010000087.1:0-7174 GCA_035603095.1 Candidatus Acidiferrales bacterium | reverse complement strand
TCCTGTGGGATCCCCACGACGTCCCTCATTTCGCCGAGCAGTTCATGATAGCGGTGAGCGAGGGCTCGGCGCGATTCGTTCCACTTGGCAAGGTGCCGCAGCTTCACGGACAACCATCCCGCCTGGATGGAATCGAGCCGGCCATTGTAGCCTTCGATGTCGTGATAATACTTCTTCGCCTGGCCGTGATCGCGAATCATCTTCATACGCTGGGCCATGGCTTCATCATCGGTAGTGATGGCGCCACCTTCACCGCAGGCACCAAGATTCTTTCCAGGGTAAAAGCTGAACGCAGCAGCCTTGCCGATGGAACCTGCCTTTTTCCAGGCATTGTCCTTTTTTGAAAAATACTCGGCGCCGTGTGCCTGGCAAGCATCTTCAATCACGAGAAGATTGTATTTCGCGGCGAGGTCCATGATTGGATCCATGTCCGCCATCTGCCCATAGAGATGGACCGGAACGATGGCGGCAACCTTGCGCTTGGAGGCACGCTCGATCAGATTTCCCGATTGGGGATCGAAGTCGCAATTCTTCTCGAGGTATTCCCGCAATTTCTCGGGATCGAGGGTGTAAGTCCGTTCGTTGATGTCCACGAACGCGATGTGTCCTCCCGCTTGGGAGATGGCTTCGGTTGTGGCGATGAACGTGTGAGGAACCGTAATCACGATGTCGCCGTTTTGGACGCCACCGGCCATGAAAGCGAAGCGCAGTGCGTCTGTGCCGCTATTTACGCCAACGCAAAACTTTGCATCGCAGAATTGCGCAAACTCGCGCTCGAACTCCTCCACCATGGGTCCACCGATGAAGCCGGCGTTGCTAAAGGCCTTCTTCACTACCGCCAACAACTCATCCTCCAATTCCTTGTGAGGTGTCACCAGATCGAGAAACGGAACTTTCGTTGGATTAGCCATAGCCTTACTTTTTCTCCTCTGTGATAAAACGCAAAAATTTGGCGGGGTTTCCGGCCACAATGGCGTTCGCCGGTACGTCCTTGGTTACGACGCTGCCTGCTCCGACGATAGCGTTCTCACCGATAGTCACGTTGCTCAGAATCGTGGAGCCGGAGCCGACGGATGCCCCCTTTCGAATCAAGGTCTTTTCCACTTTCCAATCCGCTTCCGTCTGCAGCTCACCGGCGGGAGACGTCGAGCGCGGGTAGGAATCGTTAATGAAGGTCACGCTGTGTCCGATGAAGACGTTGTCCTCTATTTCGACGCCCTCGCAGATGAACGTATGGCTCGAAATCTTGCAGCGTCTGCCAACACTGGCATTCTTCTGGATTTCCACGAAGGCCCCAATTTTAGTTTCATCTCCGATTTCGCAGCCGTACAAATTGATGAACTTGGAGAGCCGCACGTCCTTGCCGAGCCGTACGCTTGGTGCAATAGAGACAAAATCGTTCACAGGGCAACCGCCTCTCCGCGACTCCGGATGGACTTGTCCGCTGCTTCCAGGATGCGGACAACTCGCAGTCCAGCAACACCGTCGTTGAATGGTTTCGTATTTTCCTGGATGCACTTGAGGAAATAGGCTGTCTCGGCGCGGAGCGCTTCAATCTGCTCAACTTGGGGAGCCCACATGTCGCCGGAGCGATAGCTGACCAGCAGTTGATGCAAGTTGCTGGGATTTGTCGACATGCTGACACCCTTGTCATAGATCTTGATCTTTTCATCGGCATCAAGATCGTTCCAGACCAACATTTTCTTTTCTCCGCCGATAAGCGTGGTGCGCACTTTCACGGGTGACAGCCAATTTACGTTGACGTGGGCAATGATCTTCTTCGGGAAATACACCGTGATAAAGGCCACGTCCTCGACGCCGTTCAGGTGCTTTTGGCCAGTGGCCACCACTGCTTCCGGCTTCTCCGCGATGACATAATCCATAATCGAAAGATCATGCGGAGCCAGATCCCAGATGACGTTAACATCGTGCTGGAATAGGCCGAGGTTTACACGAAGTGAATCGTAGTAATACAGGTCGCCCAGTTCCCGCTTCTCAACCACGTCTTTGATCTTTTTCACCGCACCGGTGAATAGAAAGGTATGGTCGACCATGATCTTCAAATTCTTCCGGTCAGCGAGCTCAATCAGTTCTTCCGCTTGAACGGCGGTCCAGGTGAACGGCTTTTCCACGAATACGTGCTTGCCATTTTCGAGTGCTTGCTTGGCTAGTTCGTAGTGCGTCCAGACGGGTGTGACCACCGCGATGGCGTCAATATTCGGTGAATTGAGAATCTCTTTTTCGTCCGTGGTATAGGCGATCCCTGGATGTGCCTTGCGCAGTCGCTCTTGGCACTTGGGATTCTTGTCGCAGACGAGAACCACTTCCGAGTCATCGTGCGCGTGAAAATTCCTAACGATGTTGGGACCCCAATAACCATAACCAATTACACCAATGCGAATCATGGGACTCCTTACGTATTCGAAAGAATTACAACGCGCCTTGGAGCGGCAAGGCCTTTGCGAGAGCGATAACCACCAGCAGGATGATCATTCAGATGGGCTGTCTGTGCAGTGCCGCAGGGGGACGACCGCCCGCTCCGACGGCACTTGAACTATTGCGGATTCCCTGTCCATAGGCATATGGGAGCAAAGAAAGCGATGAACTTTGGACTAGTGAGCGCCTTCACCCAAAATTACTGCGGCGGGCGTCTGGAGAAGAATTCTCAAGTCCAGCCAGATGGACCAATCTCGTGCGTATTGCAGATCCAGGCGGACCATCTCATCAAAACGGGTTCGGCTGCGACCTTTCACCTGCCATAAACCCGTGATCCCAGGCTTGATCTCAAGCACTCTGCGGCGGTGCCACACATCATACGCGCGGAACTCATACGCAATCGGAGGCCGTGGACCAACCAACGACATATCACCGCGCAAGACATTCCAGAATTGGGGCAACTCGTCCAGGCTCGTTTTACGAACGAACTGGCCCACACGGGTTATCCGGGGATCTTTCTGCATCTTGAAGACCGGCTTCTGGCCTTCCGGCGCGGCACCGTCTACCTTGCCCGCGATGAATTGGCTCACATACTGCTGGTGAATCTGCGCGTCACAGTCGGTGCGCATCGAGCGGAACTTGAGAACAGTGAATGGTTTGCCATACTCGCCCAATCGTTCCTGTTTGAAGAACACAGGTCCCTTTGAGCTGAGTTTAATGGCTAGCGATATTGCCGCGAAAACGGGCGCGAAGAGCACCAGCGCTGCCAAGCTTCCCAAGATGTCAATGCAGCGCTTGATTCCCAAAGCGAACTGACGTTGCTCGTCTTTCTTGTTGAATTCAGGGTAGAGCGCAATGTTTGCGGAGTGATCGTTGTCGCCTTCGTCATATTCTTCCGGAAAGAAATGAAAAGAAACGGAAATACTTGCCGCCGTCTCCGTGCCAAGGGCCGCCCCGTACACTTTACGCATCTTATCCAGAAATGTTTTTTGAACTAACTGATTGTCGGCTTTGCCAAGCTCGGTGCCGATTAAGCCGATGACATCGTTTTCCACGTACCACCCGATGATGTCGGTTTCCCGTGTGCTTTGCGAGATAGCGTGATTCAGCGCTCCCAGGGTGCGCTCCTTATCATAGCCAGAGAGCGCCCTTCTGACATCCAAAAGCACCAAGACGAATTTCTTTTTCGCTCGCTCGGCGCGCCGGCGCTCCAGATAGAGCATGGAAACAAAAGCGTTTTCGGGGAGCAGCAAGCGCATTGAAGTATTTCCGAAATCCGGCAGCGAGACGTGTGCCTTTACGTCCAGCCGTTGGCTGTTCTCCGCTCGCCGCATTTCCATTTCCAGAGGGCTCATTGATCTTTCCTAACTGTTGGGAATCCCCAATCAGCGTATTGCAAATGCGGCCTGGGCGAGCTGCAGGACCTTATTGCTGCTGGGCGCTTCGCGCGGCTCTCGAACGGGCACGAGCCAAGCAAGGTCCACTTCCAGCGCCACGGAACGTTGGAGCAAGCCCACCGAGAGCACCACCCGATGGTCGTCCTTGAAATTGACGAGAATTCCTTCAAGACCCGCAAGGGATCCGTACGTCACGCGCACTCTTTCTCCGACCTCGATGAAGGGCCACGGTTGATGTGGGAGACCCGAGTGAACGGCGGTCTGAATTGCGGAGATTTCCTCGTCCGGCACCGGAATCGCCATCCGGCCGTTTCCTACAATTTGCAGAATTCCCGAGGTCGTAACGATCGGCCGGCGATTTTGAAAATCGAATCGCGAAAACAAGTAACTCGGGAAAAGTGGCAATTCCACTTCCTTCATGCGATCCGACCATTTACGGAGGCTTTTGTACCGGGGGAGGAAACACTCGATCCCCTGATTCTCCAACTGAGAGGCAACGAAGCTCTCCTTGCGGGTATGCACATGGAGGGCAAACCAACGAATTCCAGTTAACGCTTCCTCGCTCTTGGACTTGGAGATACTCACTCGCCAGGCTCTCTTTCTTCTAGTAACTTGTGAATCTCTTTTCAGTGCGCGTAGGCTAACGCCACTGGACTCCCATTTCAGGATTCCCTTACAGTATGGCAATTCGGCTTCCAACTGATTCCCGGAAGATCTCGGGGCACCTGTTTCGACAACTTACGTAAGACTATGAAACTACATGAGTTACTGCAGCCCAATGGCTGGCCAGGAATTCCATCCTTTGAAGAGTGAGTTCTGAACTCCCGAAAGGAGAAATACAGTACCCGAATGCCGAAATCTAGTTCCGGTACTGCTGCCCTGCGAAGTACGGTTCCATTAACCAGATATAAGTTGCTTATTTACATATAGTTACGGAAAGACTGTGGGAAGCTTCAAAGTTCTGGCCCCTTCTGGCCACAGGGTAGTGTGGACTCACCCTGTGGGGGAAACCAAGACCTGCAACTTCCTACGCACGCGCCAGACCGCCTCCGCCGTGATCAAGCACCGAGGGCCGTCTCGGAGTTGCCACGAGATAGGCGGTGGGTCCCGTAAAATATTGATAAATAGTATGGTTAGTACGAACACTCGCCTTAATTCACCGTCCGAGACTTCTCACTCCGCTTTGGTTTCCAGCGTGGAATATCTCCAAACCGGTGCGGCCCGGTCACGTAACGAACGGCATTTCCGATATCAGCGTCGTCGGCACGTAAGTCCACGAACCTCTCGCTTAACGTCTGTACCGCAAAAGCTGACAGGTCCTACCCCTGGCCCAAGTTATAGGTTTTGTTGGCGGGGGTTCTGCCATGGGTTAGAATATGACGCTACTCGCACAGTGATCGCAGCATGCTCGACGGTCACCACGCTTCGGGTCCAACGATCGCGTCTTGGAGTGCTTCCGTTCCACAAATATTTCACGAAATCAATCCCCTTGCGGATTCCCGATGGGGGGAATTTCTGCATCGGGACGCGCGGGCTTCGATATTTCACACGCCGGAGTGGCTTGAAGCCTTACAGCGAACTTACGGATACGAGCCGGTGGTCTTCACAACCAGCCGGCCGGGAGAGCAGTTGCAAGATGGAGTTGTATTCTGCAGGGTGAAGAGTTGGCTGGTCAGGCAACGCCTTGTCTCTCTCCCGTTCTCCGACCATACGGAGCCGCTGGTTTCCGACCAGGAAAATCTGCTGAAATTGTTGGCCTTCTTGGCAGAGGGCAAGGTGCAGGGGAAATGGACGAGCGTTGAGCTTCGTCCACCTTATGCTTTGAATTCTTTCGCAAACTGGTCCAATTTCCAGGATGGTCAGCGCTTTGCCCTGCATAGCCTGGATCTTCAGCCGAGTCTCGCAATCCTCTTTCGGGGTCTCAATAAAGATTCCACACAGCGGAAGATTCGGAAGGCTATCCGTGAAGGCTTGAAGTATGCAGAGGGCCGATCCGAGGAACAGTTGCGTCAATTCTTTCGGTTGTCGGTAATGACCCGGCGCCGCAAATCACTCCCGCCGCCTCCATTCGCCTGGTTCCAGAATGTAGCTCACTGTTTAGGGGAGAAGGCGAAAATCCGAATAGCGACGACCAGAAATGGGGAACTTGCCGGCGCAGTCTTCTCGGTCCGTTATAAGGACACCATGCTGTTCAAATACGGTGCAAGTGACGCGAGGTTCCATAGCTCAGGCACGATGCCTTTCCTTTTGTGGCAGGCAATCGAAGAGGCCAAAAACGCGGGGGCGACACAGTTTGATTTCGGCAGATCGGAAATCGAAAATAAGGGCCTCATCCGCTTTAAGAACCACTTCGGCGCAAAACAATCTGTCCTCACCCACAAGGTCTTTCCTGCGGTGATTTGGGAGGCGGGCGCAAACAGCTGGAGCCTGAAATATGCGAAAAAATTCTTTTCAATATTACCGGATAGTGCGCTGATTCTCGCGGGAAGGCTCATCTACCCTCACATAGGATAATTAGGTGATCCCAGCATTTGCAGACGCTCTTTAAAACCCTTCGGTCGAACAGCGCCGGTTAAACTGCCCCTCTATGAGTCTTTATTGCGTTTGCCGCGAAATGGCCCCACTCGTAACATTTCTGGCCCGATTCGACCCGCCAACTGGAACGCCTTGAATAGATGTTCTTTCAAGAAGAGGATTTGCAGCGCTCTCCTCAGCCGTGAACCGTGAAAATCAAATAGCCCCACTTCCGAGAGCACCGAAAATAAGAGTAGGTCTTCGGCGCGTGGGTGTCCGACAATCGCGCCACGGAAGATGGGGCTGTTCCGAAACAGGATCCGGGTGGCCTCAAACAAATATGCCTTGGGATTCGACGTGGCTTTACCAGCATAATCAAAATACGGGCCATCCAGAACCCGTACGTTTGGCATCACGCGCCCCTCAATGAGTATTTCTGCATCGGCCGGTGCATCGACATCGATGCTCGGGCATTTGATGAGCTCCACACTCTTCTCTTGCAGCGCCCCGGCCAGCTCGTACTCGTCTTTCCCGCGCGGATACCCTGCAGCGGCAGCGATAAACACGGCCTCGCTGACTCCGATTGCCACCGCTAGGTCCAGCGGTTTCCCCATTGCTTCTGCCTTCGCGAATTGTATTCCCAGGTGACTTTTCAAAGAGGTGCTTATAGTTGCTTGTCTAGGCCCTAAGACCTGCATGCGGTATACGCCGAGGTTATGTGAACCGTCTTCTGGATCGCGGCTAATATTCACGTGCCAGGTTCCGATGTAGCGGCCGGCGTCAGATCTGTTCCAGTGGGGTACCGGCAATTTTAGGAGATCGACCGC
>DATNLB010000772.1:0-4323 GCA_035603095.1 Candidatus Acidiferrales bacterium | reverse complement strand
ACAGATTTTCATTGACGGCGCAAACGGGAAACATTATCTTGCGCGTCAGATTGAACCGGGAAGCTTAAGAACTTTACGGATCAATTTAGAGGGCGCAGCAAGCTTAACCGCGGTTGCGCCGCGAGATTGAATCGCGAAGCTCGAAGCCTGACGGTTTCGTCTGGAAGGCGGGACGGCCTCACGGCGGTCACGTCACCAGGTTGATTCGGGAAGGTTTGAAACTTTACGGTTCGGTCGAGAGGTTGCGGCCAGCTTAACGGCGGGTTGCTCCGCGAGATCGAACGGTGAAGCGTGAAGCCTTGACGAATCGGTTTGGAGGGTGCAACAAGCTTAACCGCGGTTGCACTCCCAGAGGGAATCGAGAAGGTTAGAAACTTTACGGCTCAGTTAGAGGGCGCAACAGGCTAAACACCGGTTGCGCCCTCAATTTTTGACCTATCCCTCCCATCAAACGGAATTATCTGCAAGCAAGATATTTGCTTCCTCTTCCCCTTCGCCAACCTTTCACCCGTCGTCCGCCATCATCCACTCCTGAATTCTCGCCATTCCTGCATTTATTTGGCAGCGGAAGGCAGAAAAAGAAAGGTGCCGCCCCAAAGGGACGCCGCTACGAAGGCAGAACGCGAAAAGGCGCGGGTCGAGTTAGACGTCGCAGAGGTCGGCGGCTTGGCGGAGGGAGGTGAGGGGGTCGCGGGTGGGGACGAATTCGTGAGCGACGTAGCCGCGGAAGTTGGTGGCGGCGATGCCGCGCATCACGCCGTCCCATTGGACTTCCTGGGTGCCGTCGAGTTCGTGGCGGCCGGGGACGCCGCCGGTGTGGAAGTGGGCGATCCAATCGATATTCTTCTGGATGGTGCGGACCAGGTCACCCTCCATGATCTGCATGTGATAGATGTCGTAGAGCAGTTTGACGCGGGGCGAATTGACGGCCTGGACGACCTGGAGGCCCCAGGCAGAGTGGTCGCACATGTAGTCGTGGTGGTCGACCTTGCTGTTGAGGAGCTCGATGCAGATGTTGACGCCGTGGTCTTCGCCGATTTTTTTGACGCGGTTCAGGCCGAGGATGGTGTTCCTGGCGCCTTCTTCGTCGGAGATGCCGGCGCGATTGCCGGAGAAAGTGATGACGTTGATGACGCCAGCCTTGGCGGCGAGCGGAATATATTTGCGGAAGCCTGCTTCAATTTTGGCGTGATTTTCGACGCGGTTCATGGCGCTGCCAATTTCGCCACCTTCGGCGTAACCCATGGCGCAGACCAGGCCATAGCGCGCGGGGACTTCGAACTCGTCGGGCTGAAGCAGGTCGATGGCCTTTAAGCCGATCTCGGCGGAGTAGACGCAGAGCTTGTCGAGCGGAATTTTCTGGTAACACCAGCGGGAAACGGATTGGCGGATATTGCCCTTGCGCTTGATCGGAGCGTTTTCCTGGGACCAGGAGACGGAAGGGAGAGAAGCCATGGTGGCTCCTGAGAGAACACTCTTGAGCACGTTGCGGCGCGATACCTTGGACATGGTGGACACGCAGAGTGTACCGAAGAAAAGCCCGATGAGGGAGTAGAAATTGCTATTTCGGGGGCTTGGGGCCTTCCGGAGGCGGGGCCGCGGCGGTTTCGGGGAGTTCGACGCGCCAGATGTCTTTTTCAGATTGGAGGCGGAAAACGCCGACTTGATTGGATTCGGTCGTGCCGACCTGGCCGATCCAGACGACACGGAAGCGGGCTTTGCGCCAACGGCGGCGGACTTCGATGGTTTGGCCGGGGCTGGTCAGGAAGCCGATGCCGTCCAAACGCGCGCCTTCCTGGCTGAGATCGACGGTGTAAGCGCTCTGGACAAAAGGATGGCCGTTGGGGTCCGTACCTTTGACGATGACGCGGAAAGTCTTGGGGATGCGAGCCTTCTTGCGGCTCTTTTTCCAAAAGTCGGAGATAGGCTTCTTGAAAGCCAAACCGACTCTAGTTTCGCGGTCGGAGTAGGTGTCGAGATAGACGACGCGGACTTCCTGCTCCTGGCGGCTGCTCTTGTGGATGAGAAAAACGGTGTCGCCCATTGCGACTTTGGTTTTTAGGGAGACGAGGGCGCCGCTGGGATTGACTATGATCGTCTGGGTATCTTCGTGGAAGGCGCCGGCTTTGCCAGCAAAACCGTAAATCACGACGGGTACGCGCATGTAGATGCGCTCGCCGGAGCGGGGAGTTTTTTTTGCAGGGGTGGCCGGAAAGGGAAGGGCGGTAGACGCCGGCGTATTTTGCGGGGGCCGGGAATCGTCGAGGGGTGCTACCTCCATGACTTCCTGGGGAATTCCTTTCTGGAGGCCGTGTTCGCGGCACTTGAAGTCCCAGGTCTGCTGGAGGATCTGTTCGAAGGATTCCTCGCGGTTCGCAACGGTGACCCAGGAGTCGCTGTCCCCGCGAGGACACCTGAGCCGGATGGCGAAGTTCCTAGGCATGAGAGTTCCCTACGCATTGTGATGATACCTGTTTGCCGCGAGTCCTGCGGCGGGCCACGGGTAAGCTTCCCTCGAAAAGTAAACGCCGGGGAGGAGTAAGACGGCCGAGCGTCTTGAATAGGGGGGCTGTAACCTTTGCCAGACTGCGGACTCGTATAAGGCGAACGGGATGAGAGGGCGGAGGAATCGCCCTCTAAAACTCAACGTAGAGGAGAGATTCGAATGGTTCGCACGATCAAGGCAGGTTTGGCATTCACGGCGCTGGCCGGTGCGTTTTTGCTCCAGCCATCGGCGCACGCGCAAGACAGCATGAAACAAGACAGCATGAAAGACGACATGAAGCACGACAAGATGCCAGACGACAAAATGATGCACGACGGCAAGGCAAAGACGCTGGAGACGGGCAAGTTCCACGGCAAGGTGCACGCCACTTCGGGCCGCGCGACGGTCTATCAAGAGGTGGACGGAAAGCTGGTGCTGCGGCTGACCAATTTCAAGACTTCGAACGGGCCGGATGTACACGTGGTCCTGGTGGCGACGAAGGACGCAATGGATGATGCCAACTTCCTGAAAGACAACACGGATAAGGTAGAGCTGGGAAAATTGAAAGGGAATGAAGGCGACCAGAATTACGAAATTCCCGCGGGAACGGACCTGACAAAGTTCCGGACGGTTTCGATCTACTGCGAGCGGTTCAACGCGAACTTCGGGGCGGCGCCGCTGGAGAAGTTCTAAGGATTCGCAAGGGAGAGAGGGAAAATCGGGCGGGTCATACTGCCCGATTTTTTTCTTGAGAGGAAAACGATGAATGCGAGTAGAGATTCGTGGTTGTCACGAAACAAATGGATTCTAATTGTGGTCGGTGTTCCTATACTTGCAGGTGCGTGGTGGGCGTTCCGGCCGGAGAAGCTGTTCATCAATCAGAAAGTGAATGAGGCTGCGCCAGCGGCGTTGAGTGCGGAGCCGGAAGCGCTATATACAGGAAAGCTGGAAGGGAAAGTTCACCAGACGAGCGGGCGGGCGACGATTTACAAATCCGCGGATGGCAAAGAGTACCTGCGGCTTTCGGATTTCACCACTTCGAACGGGCCGGACGTGCATGTGCTGCTGGTGCGGGGGGAGGACAAGGCGCTTGACGGGGAGATTGTGAAAAGCGATTTTGATAACGTGGAACTCGGAACTTTGAAAGGGAATCAAGGCGATCAGAATTATGATTTGCCGGTGAGCGTGGATTTGAATCAGTATCAGGCGGTGGCCATCTACTGCGAAAGGTTCCACGCGATTTTTGGAGTGGCAAGGCTGGAGAAGTTCTAAAAAGGAAAGTGCAAGGCAGCGGTAAGAAAGCCGCCCTCCGGAGAGGGCGGCTACAGTATGTTATGCGCACGACGGAGACAAATGAGGCGGGGCTGATCGCGCGGATAGTGGCGGGCGAGAAAGAACTGTTTCATGAGCTGATTCGGCCGTATGAGCGCATGGTATATCTGACGCTGTTCGCCATCGTAAAAAATGAGAGCGAGGCGGAGGATGGGGCGCAGGAGGCGGTGATCAGCGCTTACCGACATCTGGCTTCGTTTCGAGGGGACGCCAAGTTCAGCACGTGGCTCGTGACGATTGCCATCAATGAAGGGCGGAAACGACTGCGAAAGGCTAAGACTGCCGCAGAGGAATCGATTGAAGAAAAAGAGGAGGCGCATGAGGGGGACTACAGTCCGGCGCCGCTGACGGATTGGCGGGAGATTCCGCTGGAAGCCCTGGAGCGGAAGGAACTGCGGGAAGCGCTGCGAGTTGCCGTGAGGGACCTGCCCGACATTTACCGGCAAGTATTTACCTTGAGAGACCTGGAAGAACTCAACGTGGAGGAAACGGCGCAGGCGCTGGGA
>DATNLB010000625.1:0-5945 GCA_035603095.1 Candidatus Acidiferrales bacterium | reverse complement strand
AGCGCATAATCGATATCCTATTGAAGGAAGTACCCCGGAGCCATGCACCGTAGATGTCAGTAACAATTCGTGAACAGACACACCAAAGGACTTGCCCCTTTGGCCAGTTTTCAATAATCTGTCGAACAGTGACTACGAAACGTACTTCCACAAAACTGACCGTCTGCATCCTCTCGCCGCATCCCCTGGTGCTGAGCGAGTTCGAACGCATTCTAGCCAAGTCCCAATTCAAGGTTATTCTCAAGCAACTGGAGTCCACCCTTGCCCCCGACCTCCGTGCTCTTGAGCCGCCTCGCGCCCAGGTTTACGTTATCGACGCGCATGCCGCAAAGCCTGCCACGGGAGCGCTCTTGGCCAATATTCTCGAACGCCATCCGGAGGCCCGCCTCATCGTTGTCGGCGAGCAGCACAACGATGCCAACAGTTTTTCCCTCCTGCGTCTCGGAGTGAAAGGCCTTCTTACCTACGTCGAAGCCCGGGACCAATTGATCCGCGCACTCCCGCTCGTTGCCAGCGGAGGATTCTGGGTTCCCCGGCAGCTTCTCTCCGGGTTCGTTGATTCCATCCTCACCGGCCAGGGCCGTCGTTTGAAGACCGATTCGGTCACGAATCTGAGCCGCCGCGAGCAGGAAGTTCTCGATTCGCTGCTCGAAAATCTTTCGAACAAAGAGATTGCCAGCAAGCTCAACATTGCGGAACGCACGGTGAAGTTTCATGTTTCGAACCTGCTCAGTAAGTTCGGCGTGCGCCGCCGTGCCGACCTTATTCTTCTTACCTTTCAGCGCCGCTTGTCGCAGGCTTAATCTTTGTCGAATTTTCGGGCCGCCGCACCCTGCTTTTCCGCGGCCCTTTGCTGTTGGTTCAGGCAACGTTGAGCGCGCGCGTTTTGCGTTTCTACCTGACTCGAGGAGCACTTTCAGGTGAATATTCTCGTTACCGGAGCGGCGGGCTACATCGGCAGCGTCTGCTCGGAAGTTTTGGTTTCACGTGGAATGTCCGTCATTGCGCTGGACAGCTTAGTGGAGGGCCATCGTGCCGCCGTGCCGCCGGGAGCCGTCTTTTGCCAGGTAGATCTCGCCAACCGCCTTCAGATTGAAAGCGTCTTCACACAACACAAGATTGACGCTGTAATGCACTTCGCCGCCGAGGCCCTGGTCGCCAAATCCGTAAGCGAGCCCAGTATTTTTTACGCCACGAACGTGGCCGGTGGTGTGAACCTGCTTGATGCTGTCACGCGCCACGGCGTCAAGAAATTCATTTTTTCTTCCACTGCCGCCACCTACGGCGAACCCGAAATCGTTCCCATCCCTGAAGACCATCGCAAGGCGCCCATCAATCCTTATGGCAAATCCAAGCTCGTGTTCGAACAGATTCTGGCCGATTACAAGGTCTACACCGGGCTCAAATACGTGAGCCTCCGCTATTTCAACGCTGCCGGAGCATCCAAGGAACGCGGCGAGCATCATCGCGTGGAAACTCATCTCATTCCCCGGGTTCTCGATGCCGCCGGCGGTGGACTGCCCCATGTCGATGTCTTCGGAACGGACTATCCCACACCGGACGGCACCTGCGTCCGCGATTACATCCACGTGCTCGATATCGCCGATTCTCACGTCCGCGCTCTTGAGGAGATCGACCGCGTTTCCGGCGAAGCCTTCAACGTCGGCAACAGCCGTGGCTTCTCTATCTTGGAAGTTATCGCTGCGGCTGAGCGCATCACCGCCCGCAAGATTCCTCGCAAACTCAGACCGCGGCGCCCCGGCGACCCTGCCGTTCTGGTCGCCAGCAAGGAAAAGCTCAAGCGCATGCTCGGTTGGGAAGCAGCGCATTCTTCACTTGAAGAAATAATCGAGTCAGCTTGGGCCTGGCAGCTGAAGCACCCCCACGGGTATGCGGACAGCGCGACCGCCTAGGTTTAGTCAGTGAACTTATACCGGATGATGCACCACAAGGCCTGGATGCCATCTTTCCAGGTAATCTTCTTGCCTTCTTCGTACGTTCGCCCCGCATAACTAATCGGCACTTCATAGATGCGCCACTTGTGCTTTGCGATCTTGGCCGTAATCTCCGGTTCGAATCCAAATCTGTCCGACTTGACCTGAATCCCCGCCAGTACTTCTCTCCGGAATACCTTGTAACAGGTCTCCATATCCGTCAACTTCAGGTTCGTGAAGATATCCGAAAGGAGCGTTAGCATCCGGTTCGCTACGTAGTGCCAGAAGTAATGCACCCGCTGCGGCCCGCCCAGAAATCTTGAGCCATACACCACATCCGCGCGGCCCTCGATCAGCGGCTCCAGCAGCTTCGGGTAATCGCGCGGATCGTATTCCAGGTCCGCGTCCTGCACTAGCACGATCTCTCCCGTTACTTGCGCAAAACCGCGCCGCAACGCAGCTCCCTTGCCTTGGTTCGGCGTCTGGAAAAAAAATCTCAGATCTCGCAACTCGACCTGGTCGCCCCCATCCTGCGCGGGTGCAGATGCTTCGCCATTCGCCTGCCTCGCTGCCATGTTTTCCAGAATCTGACGCGTTCCGTCGGTCGAGCAATCATCGACGATGATCACTTCCTTGCGTACCGGAGTGTCCAGCACCCGCCGCAGGATCTCATCGATCGTCGATTTCTCGTTGTAAACGGGAATAACAATGGAGACCTTCGGATTGTCCAGGGCGGAAGGGTTGTGTCGTTTATGGGCCATGGATGTCGAAAGATTGTAGCGGCGCAGCCTCCGGCGAGTAAAGGCAAGTCCTGCCCCAATTCTGGTCTTGATTGCTGTCGCTCTTTTCGCACCCCTCCAAACCCGCTATCCTTGTAAACCAGCCCGCCGTGGCGGGGGCGTCGTTGCATGGGTTCGTACTAAGCAAGCATCGAGTCTTTTCTTCTCTGTGGACTCTGTGCACTCCGCGAACTCTGTGTAAATTGTTTTTTTGCTTCAATGCCGTGGTTCCAGATGCCTAGCTTCTTCATCCAACAATTCGGTTGCCGCGCCACGCAAGCCGATGGCGCGGCCCTCGAGCGCCAGTTGCTCGACCGTGGCTGTACCTCTGCCTCCACGGCAGGCGCCGCCGACATCATTGTCGTCAACACCTGCACCGTCACGGCCTCCGCCGACGCTCAGGCTCGCGACGCCATTCGAAAGCTTCACGCCGCCAACCCCGCCGTTCGCATTATCGCCACCGGTTGTTACGCCCAGCGCGCTCCCGAAGAGCTGGCCGCCCTCCCCGGCGTGGCCTGGGTCGTCGGCAATTCCCACAAGCCCCAAATCCCCCAGCTAGTCGACGCGCTCTCAACCGCCCCATCCGCTGAATCTGCCAAAGAGTTTTTCCTCGCCGCCGCATTACATTCTGTCTCGCCTGCTCCGTTTCCTTCCTTTGCAATGGCGCAGCATGCGCCCCACCCTGGCCAGATCCTCGTCGGCAACATCCTCGATCGCACCGAATTTCTCTCCGCCCCCGTCCTCGGCGGGGAAGGGAATCACACCCGCCCCACGCTCAAGATCCAGGATGGTTGCAGCTCCCGCTGCTCCTACTGCGTGATTCCGTTTGTTCGCGGGCGAAGCCGCAGCCTGCCGCCGGACGCAGTCATCCGGGAAATACAGCACCTCAGCGAAACGGGATACCGCGAAATCGTTCTCAGCGGCATCAACCTCGGCGCCTACGGTCGCGATCTTTCTCCCCGCGTCGAATTCGAAGACCTCCTCCACCGCATTCTCGGTGAAACCCCGGTCGAGCGTCTCCGCATCAGCTCCATCGAGCCCCTCGACGTTACTCAAGATCTCGTCGATCTCTTCGCTTCCACCGATCGCATCGCCCAGCACTTCCACATGCCGTTACAGTCAGCCTCCGATCGCATTCTCGCCGCCATGCACCGCTGGTACCGCGCCGAACACTATGCCCGCCGAGTCGAACTCATCCGTGAACGCCTCCCCCACGCCGCCATCGGCGCCGACGTCATCAGCGGCTTCCCCGGCGAATCCGACCAAGACCACGCCGCTACTCTCGCCTTCATCGAACGCCTACCTTTCACCTACCTTCACGTTTTCTCTTTTTCAAAGCGTCCCGGCACCAAGGCCGCCACGCTCTCGAACGAAGTCCCTGGCGCCATCATCAAACGCCGCGCCCGCGAACTCCGCGCCCTCGCCGAAGCTAAAGCCGCCACCTTCCGCCATTCCCAACTCGGCCGCACCCTCCGCGTCCTCGCCTTGATCCCTGGCGGCGGAAATGCCGGTGCGTGCACCCCCGCACTTTCCAGTAACTTCCTGCGAGTCCGCCTGCATGGGAATTATCCCGCTAATAACTGGTTTGATGTTTTGATCTCGGGTGAAGCCGGAACTGCTCTAGTGGGTGAACCTATTCTTTCCTGCTCTGCGAACGACGCTTGCCCCGAGCCGGTCAGAGCGTCTCTTCATTAGTCTTCTCTTCTCTGCGCCAACTCTGTGTCCTCTGCGTCTCTCGGTTATCTTTGTCTTTCTTCAATGAATCTAGGTCAGCGCAAGTATTCTCCTCGTCGCCTCTCCTTTCAACTTTTAACTTTCAATTCTCAAAAATCACTTGCGCAAGCGCCTGAGCCGCCGTATGCGTGATGCTCAGCGCGATATTTTTCACGCCAAGCTGCTTCGCTATTTTCTCCGCTTCACCCCCAAGTTCCAGCGTGGGCCGCCCGCTCCTCTCCCGCACCACTTCCAAATCCACCCATCGCACTCCGCGTCTCCAGCCCGTTCCCAGGGCCTTCATCGCCGCCTCTTTCGCCGCAAATCGCCCCGCGTACCGTTCGTATTTGTTCTTAAACTGCTCGCAGTATTCTCGTTCCTTCCGGGTATAAATCCGTCTCAGAAACACTTCCCCATAGCGCTCGATCGCCCCTTGGATGCGCTCCACTTCCGCAATGTCCACCCCCATGCCCACGATCATGCAACCCTCTCGGATGCCTGTGCGTACTGGGTTCAGCCCAATCTGCCTTGGCCTTCGTAGTGGCGGGTCTTTAGACCCGCCAGATTCTCCGTTCGCTCAACTTCGGCTCTTCACGCAACTGAGATTATACTGATATCGCTGTGTCTCTCACGAATACATCGACCAAGAAACGAAGCGGCCCTAATCTCCGAAACTCACGCGCCCCCCTTAACCGTTGGACCACGCTCAAAGCTCGCGGCATGCAAATCCTGCAAGTCCCCACGCTCGCAAAACTCCCCTGGCTCGTCCACGGCTTCAGCACTCGCCCCGGCGGCGTCAGCCTCCTAGACGACGAAAAGGTTCTCAATCTCGGCTTCACCAAATGGGATAGCAGTGAAAACGTCCTGGAAAACCGCCGCCGTTTCCAATCCGCCCTCGGCGCATCGGACCTCAAACTCATTTCTCTGAAACAAATCCACTCCGACGTCATCCATCTTTTCGACGCCGCACCCGCCGAACCTTGTCGCGGAGATGCCTCCACCACCAACCGGCCGGGGCTCCTTCTGGGTGTCCAGACCGCCGACTGCGTCCCGATTCTCCTCGTCGATCCGATCAAGCGCGCCGTTGCCGCCGTGCATGCCGGCTGGCGCGGCACTCTTCAGCGCATCGTTACGAAGGCCATCGGGAAAATGCAAATGGAATTTGGCAGCAAGCCCGCCGACCTTCTCGCCGCTATCGGCCCATCCATTGGCGGCTGCTGCTACGAAGTTGGCACCGAGGTCGCCACTCAGTTCCTCTCACAATTCGCCGAAGCCTCCGACTGGTTCGACGAATTCCGTACCGGCGACGAACCCAATCCCATCCAGTGGCTCAACAGGATGCCCCCCGGCCACCAGCCCCCGCCCCAAAACGTCCTCCTCGATTTGAAAAAGGCCAATCGCGCCCAGCTTCTCGGTGCTGGCCTCGGCGCCTCAAACATCTTCGTCAGCGACCTCTGCACCGCCTGCCGCCGCGACCTCCTCTTCAGCTACCGCAAGGAAGGCGCGCAGAGTGGCCGCT
>DATNLB010000098.1:0-2698 GCA_035603095.1 Candidatus Acidiferrales bacterium | reverse complement strand
CAGGTCTGCGGCCTTTTCCGAGTTCCCAGGACGAGTGAACTGATAAAGTTGGAATTTGTTGGTGAGAAGGAGGACCCTATTGAAAGCAGGGAGAGCGAACCATTCCCGCTTCTGAAATAGCGGGCTCTCTATATGCCAATCGTCGTTCATTTGATGAACTACGATCTGTGCAGACGCACTCATCTCAAGACACGCGAATCCGCTGTCCGTGACGGCACTATCAAGCGAGCAGGAATCAACTGCCGAACTCAGCTTCACTGGGTTCCCGTTGAAGTAGGCCACCCCGTTCTTTGGATACGGGCCTCGAATAACAAAGCCCTGACGAGATGGTGCCAATTCTATAGTTCTGGCCGCTGACCATGCCCAGTGTGGAATCTGCGCTGGGTCGGCTTCTTTCGGCCACGAGAGTCTCTGGACAGCAGTGAAATCGGAATCGAGAATGCTGAATTCTTTCTCAGTTAAGAGAAGTATGTGTCCTTCAGGTCCCGCTCGAACTTTTTGGCCAGAATCGAAGTCCAAAGTGTGCAAAATCTTGCCGGACGCGTCAATTACGGCCGCCCGCCTTTTTTGTGGCCGGCCTTGTGACTGTGCGTCGCACGGTGAGGAGTGGATTGGAAACCCTACAAGCAACTGTACAGAATCAAGAAATTCAATCTGCGCCGCCTCTTCCCAATTGCAAGCCTCCTGAGGGAATCCGATTTTATTAAGGTCGATAACGACTTGGCCTAAGGTAGGCTGCTGGGCCGATAAGCCTGAAGCAAAGACTAAGACCAGGAACGCAGGCATCAGAATGGGCGGCCGCATTAAAAGATGTTAGTACAACCTCCCAGCGTGCGCACGTCCAAGCATAATTACTTCGACTCAGCCAGCAACTTTGCTCAGGGCAATTCACTTGGACGATTAACGCCGAAACCGTCCATGTGGATTTCAAGTGATTGCATAACAATGTCGGCTCCTCGACCCGAGTAGACTGTGGTTGTTCAACGACCATAGGCTCGGGAGAAAGGAGCCGAACATGATGATTATAGGCGTAGATTACCACCCGAGCTTTCAGACGATTGCGTTTTTTATGGAAGAGACTGGTGAGTGTGGTGAACAGGAGCTGAACCACAGTGATGGACAAGCAGAAAAATTCTATCGAGACCTGAAGCAGCGAGGGATCAGCGTGCGGGTAGGCATGGAGGCTACCGGATATTCCCGCTGGTTCGAGAGGCTACTGGCTGAATTGGGTTTCGAGCTGTGGATCGGCGATCCTGCGGAGATCAAAGCCAAGCGAGTGAAGAAGCAGAAGTTCGACCGTGAGGATGCGCGACTCATACTCAGGCTGATGCGGGAAAATAACTTTCCGCAAATCTGGGTACCGGGTCCGGAGAATCGGGATCTGCGACAACTGCTGTGGCACCGTCATCGGTTGGTGCAGATGCGTACACGGATCATGAATCAGCTGCAGGCGTTGGCGATGAACGAGGGCTATCGCTGGAAGAAAAAGCTATTCAGCGAACAAGGGCGAGCGCAGTTAGAGAAACTCGCGTTAGCTCCTTGGGCTAGTCGACGCCGGCAAGAGTTGTTGCAGTTGCTGGACCGCATGAATCCAACGATTGACGAATTAACCGCAGCCGTCGAACGGGAAGTCAGGAAGCGACCCGAGGCGATGCGGCTTATGACTCATCCCGGCGTCGGTCCGCTTACGGCACTGGCCTACGTGTTGATCATCGGAACTCCGGAGCGTTTCCACTGCGGTAAGCAGATCGGCACCTACGTGGGGATGATTCCGTGTGAGGACTCTAGTGCCCGCAAGCAACGGCTGGGGCACATCAGCAAACAAGGCAACTCCTTGTTGCGTTTCTTGCTGGTGGAGGCCGCCCAGGCGGCAGCACGATGCAATCCGCAGTGGCGACGTCGGTACATGCACCTGGCGATGCGCCGACACAAGAGCATTGCCAAGGTAGCGATGGGGCGGAAGCTAGGGGTTCGTTTGTACTGGATGTGGCGGAATGGTTGTGAGTATTCACCGTCGTTAGAGTTCGGTTCGTACGCGGGACAGCTCGGAATCGGAAATGGCGTCAAGTAGAACACCGCGCCAGTGATTGGGCATCCCGCTCCCTGCAAAGGGAGTTTGAATTACTAATCATGGTCGAAGTACGGATCGAAGAGATGTTTAGGTCGGACTGAAGCCGATCGAAAGATTATGAACGAGCCGTGGTCGTCGATGCGGAAGAGAAGAACACCAAGGAAAACGAAAGAGAAAAACTCTTTCAGGTGAAAAGAAAGAAGTGTGTTCAAAAAGAGTTTGACAGGGCCGACATTGTTAGAGATGGCGTTCCCGAAAGCCGTCAATCCCGTACAATGAACGAATGAAGCCCAAAGCGACAATGAATTCGCCAATTCTAACCGTCTGGTCCGACGAACACCTTTTGAAGAAGTGTTGATGGACCAGCACGGAGTGCTTAGTTCCAGTAAGCCGAATTACCCGGTTGTCGTGATGGGAAAAGCGAAGTTCATCCTCGCATTGGCGGTTTTTGCATTGGCCGGAGTCGCGGGCTGGCGGATCGGTTCATGCGAGCTGGCCAACATCGAGCTGCGCGAGGATATGCGGGACCTCGCGGCGCAAGTCGGAAGCCGAATCGGGTTGACTCCTCAGAGCACGGATGAGGATTTCCGCAGGGCGGTCATCCGCAAAGCCGAAGAACACGAGATT
>DATNLB010000101.1:0-12502 GCA_035603095.1 Candidatus Acidiferrales bacterium | reverse complement strand
GAGAGAGAAGGACCCGGCCGAGTCCGTGGATAATCTCGCGGCAGTCAGGCGCGGAATAAAAAGCGGGACGGCGCGTGCGTACTCTTCGAAAGATGCCGCGTGGCGCAAATTGAGCTCCTTCGCTTCCCGCTGCATCACGATGGAATAAAAAACCGCGAAGTAAACAACAAGGATTAACGCAGAGATCCACGAGCGCGTGGCAATTCCAGTTCCGAGAGCCAGAATGGCGCTGCCGAGATAGAGTGGATTTCTGGTGTAAGCGTAGGGGCCGGAGACGGTGAGGACTTCTTGCTTGTGAAGATAGCCGGCCGCATACGCGCGTACCCACAGACCAATGGCGCCCGTCAGGGCACCCAACAAGATGCTGAGAGGTGTGGGCCGGGAAAAATAAAGAACCGCTATCGCGAGCGGATAGCCTAGACGTACACGCCAGCGCACAAAAAAATTACCGGCACCGCTCATCGGCGAACCTCAACCTGCCGGCGAACGGCGTCGAAAACTGTGTCGACGTCAATTTCCAGAATGGATGGAGCAGCCTGGTCGCCGCGTTTATAGGTGGTCGCCGCATGCGGGCTGCGCAGAACGATGTCGATGGGAGAAGCGTTGGTTGAGGGGTCGCCCACGCGATAGGGACCGTTCCTCGCTGGGTCCGTCGGACCAAATATGGCGACGGCAGGCGTTCCAAGAGCGACGGCCAGATGCAGCGGCCCCGTATCTCCGCCCACGATGCAGACCGCATTGCGCAAGAGAGCCATGAGTTGGGCCAGTGAACCATTGTATGCGATGGGATCGGCTTCCCCACTGGCCGCTTTGACGGCGGAGATCAGGTTATCTTCACCTGGGCCATAATTCAGAACGCAACGCAGTCCGAGTCCGCCATGGATTTTCTGGCAAAGTGCGCCGTAGCGATTTGGCGGCCAGCATTTCGAGCGCCAGCCACCAGCGGGGCTTAATACGATGTATCGCTCAATGGCAAGGCCACGCAGGAGTTGCAGGACAAACAATTCCTGAATCGACGGAACCGAGAGAGCGACAGGCACCACGCCGTTGCGAGCCCCTGCGCGCACTGACAGCTCTCCATTCTGATCGGCGATGTGGGTCTGGGTGCAACGGACGTGGTCGGTGTAGAGGAGCGGGACGCCGAACTCGCGAATAGTTTGCGAGGAAAACCCGATCCTGCGTGAAACACTGCCAATGAACGGCAGGGCTGCAGATTTCCACAGTCCTTGATAATCGATCGCAGTCGTGAAGTGCTCTTTGCGGATTCGTCCAATGATTTCGCGCACGGAGTGGTAGGAGCGCGTTTCCGTCTCCCAGATATCCGTTGCCAATTCGCTGCTCTCGACCAGCGCTTTCCAGCGGGGATGGGTCAACCAAACAATCTCAGCTTCTGGAAACGATTCGCGCAAGGCCGCAACGGCTGGAAAAGTGTGTACGATGTCTCCGAGAGAGCCAAGACGCACGACCAGGAAGCGCTGGTCAGGCATGCGGCGCCTTGCGAATGGACTCGAGCAGCGCTCCCGTGGAGTGATCCTTGGGGTCACCCACGATAGCCACGCGGATGCCAAGGCGTGCGGCGACGGCGCGTTCCGGCACCGTCTCTGCCGTGTAGTCGGTGCCTTTGGCATGGACATCCGGGCGCAGTTCTTCGAGCAGGGCTTCCACGTTAGGTTCGGCGAAGAGCACGACGTAATCCACACAACGAAGGGCGGCAACGAGCTGGGCACGCGCGTTTTCATCGAGGACGGGGCGTCCGGGCCCTTTGAGATTGCGGACGCTGGAATCGGCATTCACACCGACAACGAGAATGTCGCCTTCGCGTCGGGCACCTTCGAGATAACGAATATGCCCGACGTGCAGCGTATCAAAACAGCCGTTGGCTAAGACGATGCGCCGGCCGCGGCGCTTGTGCTCCGCGAGTTTCTCGCGCAGCGCATTACGCGCGACAATTTTGGAAGCGGCTTCACGCATGATTTAAGAGGCGGCTCCCGACGCTTCCGCGCGGATGGCATCGAGAAGTTCTGCGCGCGAAATCGTGGCAGTCCCGCGTTTCATGACGACCAGGCCGCCCGCGATGTTGGCGATGTGCGCGGCTTCGAGAGGAGTTGCTCCGCAGGCGAGCGCCAGAGTATAAGCGGCAAGCACGGTGTCGCCTGCGCCGGTGACGTCTACGGCTTGGTCGCTGCCATGAACGGGGATTTGGGTGAGGCGATCTCCTGGTTCGAAAAGAGCCGCACCGTGCCGTCCCCGGGTGACCAGCAGCGATTGCAACTTCATCTCGGAAAGCGTGGCGCGGCCTGCCCGCGCGAGCTCCGCGGTATTTTGACCAATGGCCATGTGGTGCTCCGCCTCAAGCTCGGCCTCGTTTGGCGTGGCCGAAGTGATGCCCGCCTTCGCGTAGCGGTGCAGCCGGTAACGCGCGTCGAGCGTGACGTGCAGGGTGCGCTTGAGCTTCCCGGATACCTGCTGCACAAGCTCCGGAGTGGCTATGCCAAAGCCGTAGTCCGAAACGGCGAGCGCGTGGGCGTGGCGCAGACTTGCCGAGAGTCGCTGGTGGAGCTTCTTGCGAATGGCGTCAGGGAGGGGTGATTTCGGTTCGTAGTCGACGCGCAGAACCTGTTGTCCCACAGTGTGCGCCCAGCCAGCCAGGAAGCGGCTCTTGGTGGGAGTAGTCCAGCCTTTCACGCGGAAAATAGCGGAAACGTTGACACGCAGGCGGCGGAAATGAGCGATCAGCGCCTCTCCCGCCGCGTCATCGCCAACAGCGGTGACGGGCAAGACTCGGGCGCCGAGAGATGCGAGGTTGTTCGCGGCGTTGGCTCCGCCGCCAGGAACAATCTGAGTCTCGCGATGTTTGAGGATCAAAACCGGCGCCTCGCGCGAAACACGCGAGATTTCCCCGTATTGGAATTCATCGGCAACGAAATCACCGAGGAGAACGACCGTTCTCGTAGTGAACTGCTCGACGCACTCGCGGAGCGCGAGAAGGTCGACGGACGTTGACGCCGGCTCTTGCGTGCGGGGACGCTTCATTTTTGCTGCCTCAGAATCCAGTCTGCCGCTTGTGTGAGATCTTGCGCAACGAAGTCGGGCGGCACGGGCCACTTCGCCGCGTGCCAGGCGAGTTCACCTTCACCGTAACCTGTACGCACGAGGACGCTTCGGGCACCGGCATTTCGCGCTAGTTCCACGTCGCCATAGCGATCGCCAACCACGAAGGAGCGCTGCAAATCGAGGGCGTGTTCGAGAGCTGCGCGATCCAGCATGCCGGTTCTTGGCTTGCGGCAGCTACAGTCTTCCGCGGAGATGTGCGGACAATAATAGATCGCCTCGATCGCCGCGCCCTTCTCTGCAAGTTGTTGCGTCATCAATTCGTTCACGGTGTTCACGAGCGAGTCCGGGAAGTAGCCGCGGCCGACGCCCGACTGATTGGTGACGACGATGACGGGCAAGGCCGCCTCGTTGAGCCGGCGAATCGCAGTAGCGGCAAAGGGAAACATGCGAAAACGGCTGGCGTGATTCAAGTAGCCTACCTCCTCGGCGATCGTGCCGTCGCGATCGAGGAAAACGGCCGGGCGCAGTGGAGATTGCTCAGACACGCTGCACCTGGGTCGAGGACAGCCAGGGTCTTGCCGCGGCCTCCACCATGTCGGCCGTGATTGCGGTCATGCAGCGGTGATCGGTCGGACAGCGGCGGAGAAAACACGGGCTGCAGTAAGGCCTTTGCTGAACGATGCTGCAGCGGGTCGTGACCGGAGCTGTTCCGTTTGGATCCGTGGGACCAAACACCCCGACGATGGGCAGGCCAACAGCGGCAGCAACGTGCATCGCGCCCGAATCGTTGCCGATGAAGAGATGACACTGCGAGAGCAGCGCGGGCAAATCAGCAATTGCGGTTTTCCCTGTGAGATCAATGGCAGGCCGGCGCAATTCGGCAGAGATGGCCGTCGAGACGTTTGCCTCGGCTGCAGTTCCAAAGAGAATGACGTCGGCGTCCGCCTCCGATTGCAGCCGATTTGCTACCTCGGCAAATCGCGAAGGCGGCCAGCACTTTGCCGATCCGTACGATGCGCCGGCCGCGATGGCGATTCGCAGCACGCCCTGGCGTACTCCGAATTTGCAAAAGAATTCATCGGCGCTTCGCCGCTTCTCTGCTGGAACGTGTAGTCCAATAAACGATTCGTCTTGAACGACATCCAGCCAGCCCGTACGGCGCAGGAGTTCCAGATAATAAAACCTTTCATGCGCAGGAATTTCCCCGTGCCGAGGGAGCGGCACTGCCTTGGTCAGAAGAAAGCTGCGGGCGTCGCGGGCATACCCGATCCGTTCAGGAATACTTGCGCGCCAGGCCAACCACGCGGCGTCGAAGGCATTTTGCAGCAGCAAAGCCACGTCGAACTTCTGCGCTCGAAGTTCGGCTGCCAGCCGCTCACGGCCGGAAAATCCTTTGTGCAAACCATTTGGATCGTACGCCATGAGTTGATCGCAGATTTCTTGATCGCGATAAATATCCGCGACGTAGGGCCGCCCCACGATCGCGATCTCCGCCTCGGGAAAGCGCTTGCGCACGGCGCGCAGCGCCGGCAACGCCATGATGGCATCCCCGACCCAGTTGGTCGCGCGTATGAGAATCTTCACGCCGCCGCTCCCGCGCCGGCCGCAAGTGTTTGATTGAGAACATTTCTGAAATCAGCCTCAGGCGTCACAATCAGATCGATCACGGCGACGTAGATCGGGGTTTCCTCGAACTTAAGACCATCTAGATTCTGCGCGTCCTTTTCAGTCGTCACAAACGCGTTCGCACCAGCCTGCTTCCCTGTCCGCACGACGTCTAGGATGTCCCGCTGCGTATAGCGATGGTGATCGGGAAAGATAGCTTGGCCGCAGACGGCAAGCCCCCAATTTCCCAGATCGCGGAAGAATGCGTCTGGATTGCCGACGCCGCAAAATGCAAAAAAAGGACCCGCGCCGATTTCATTGGCGGAGAGAGGAGTGATCTCTCCGCCGAAACGGCGGAACCCAAGCAGTCGAGTGGAGGCAGCGAAAACCGGATACTGATCGAGCTTCCCAATCGCCTCGAGCGTTCCCGATGCCGTTTCGGCGCGAGTAAAAATAATCAAATTTGCGCGGCTCATGGCCGCTACTGGTTCCCGAAGGCTGCCAGCAGGCAGTAACAACTCCCCCGCAAGCGGCCGCGACGCATCCATCAAAAGAATATTCAGGTCGCGCGCGAGCTGGAGATGCTGAAAACCGTCATCCAAAAGAAAGACGTCGATGGGCTGCTGCGATTCGAGCCGGTGACCTTCGGCGAACCGGTTTTTGCCGACACCAAATGAGACGCGGCCCCGCAAACGGAATTTCATCAACTCAATTTCGTCGCTAGTGCCATTCGCGCTTCGATACCCGCGGCTGAGTATGGCAACTCGCTTCCCGTCGGAGAGGAATTTTTCAGCGAGCAAAATCACCATAGGTGTTTTGCCGGTGCCGCCAACCGTCAGATTCCCGACGCTGATGACGGTTGCCTTCAGGCGTTTCTGCTTGAACCAGTTGTTGGCATACAGCCAAACACGCGCGCGAACTCCGACGCCATAGAGCAGCGAGAGGGGCCACAGCAATCTCCGCAATAGCGGCAGCACATTCATTGCCCGGCACCGTCCAGACGCTTTGCAATCTCCGCCACCGCTCGATCCGTCGCTCCGCGTGAGTCAGCCACCAAGTGGCGCGCCGTCTCGCTCATTTTCTTCATACGCTCCGGATCGCCAAACAATTCGATCCAGGCTACCCCCACGTCTTCCGGGCTTTCCACCTGAATTGCGGCCCCTGCCAAGACGAAGCGCGAAGCTACTTCGGCGAAGTTTTCCATCGAGGAGCCGAATACCGGAATTTTCCCAAAAGCGGCTGGCTCGAGAATGTTGTGGCCACCGGAAGATACGAGCGAGCCTCCGACAAAAGCACCATCTGCTAGTCCATAAAGCGATGCCAGCTCACCGATGCTGTCGAGCAGGAGGACGGTTACGTCATCGGGTATGGTGGAGCTATCGGGCGGCTGATTGGCGTGCGATTGCGCCGGCCCTGGAATTGGCAATCGAGACCGCCGGATAAACTTGCGATGCGATTCATCGATAAACGCTGCGGCGTCATCAAAACACTCTGGCTTGCGGGGTGCAAGCACAAGCAGTGCCTTTGGATACTCGCCTTGCAAAGTTCCGAACGCGATGAGCGCGTGTGGCTCCTCCGTCGCAACAACGCTTCCTGCGACAATGATTGGCGATCGGCCGCTGCGCTTGATCTCGTTTGCGAGCCAATTCGACAACGGCGTGGGCGCGGGAAGTTCCAGGTCGTATTTCAAATTTCCGCTGGCCCGCACGCGGTCCGCAGGCGCGCCCAGGGCGCGCATGCGATCCGCATCTTTCTCGCTCTGCATAAGGAAGGCCGTGGCATTGGAAAGCGCGTTTCTCAGGAAGGGACGCAGGAAAAAGCCAAAAACTCCGAGATACTTCTGGTAGCGTGCAAAAGAGCGATCCGAAATGCGGCCGCTGACGAAGAGTACGGGAATCTTACGTCGCCCGGCTTCCTTCAAGAAATTCGGCCAGATCTCGGTCTCCAGCACCAGCACAACCGACGGCCGCACAGCATCGAGGGCGCGACGCACGGAAAAGGCCCAATCCAGCGGAAAATAGATGATGGCATCGGCAAAGGGCATGCGTTCGCGCGCCAGCGCCTGCCCCGTGTTGGTGGTTGTCGAGATAATTAGCGGCCGATGGGGGTAGGCCTCTTTCAACCGCCGCGCAAGAGTAATGCTGGAAAGTGCTTCGCCGACACTCACAGCATGAATCCAAATCGTGCCCGCGGAATGCGTGGGCAGTTTGGCGAGCGCCGGAAATGAGAACCCCAAGCGTTCTCCGAGGTTAGCGAGATACTTTCCGTGCCGCAGTCCTTGCACGAGCCAATAGGGCGCCAGCAAAAGGGCCGCGAGGCCCATGAGAAAGCTATAAATGAAATACACTGAGCGTGGCTCCGGTCTGTACGCGGTCCGCCAGCAGCAGGCGGCGCGCGATGCAGGGCAACCCTGCATAACCCCCAGGAATCGAAGGCCTCAAGATGAGAAAAGTCTATTATAACCCGATGCGAAAACTAACCCTCATCCTTCCCTTTCTTGCCGCCTCGCTGTTTGCTGCCGAACAGGGAGTCTCCCAGCAACCCTCTTCGCTCAAGACCACATCGTTGGAATCCCACGAAGGGCTGACCATTACGGCCCGGCCGTGGACCGACAACGCACTCTATAAGGAAAAGTTTCCAAAAAAGTCTCCATTTGCGGCGGGAATTATCGCCGTGCAGGTCGTTTTTCGAAATGATTCCGATGACAGCATGAAAATCAACCTGGAACGCATTCGATTGAACCTCGCACTCTCGGAAGAAGATCATCAGGCGTTGTACCCGCTTTCGCCGGAAGAAGCAGCTGACGTCATCACTCATCCATCCGCGAAAAACGTAACTAGCAAAAGATTGCCCATCCCCTTGGGCGGCCCGAAGACTGGGCGGGACAAGAAATGGACAGAAGTGGAGCAGTCCATGCGCGATGCAGGGGTGCAAGCGAGCGTCGTCGCGCCGCATAGCACAGCGCAGGGGCTTCTCTATTTCGACCTTCGAAGCCAGTTCGAGCTTCTGAATACCGCTCACCTATATGTGCCCGAGATAGTGGCCATCGAAAAGAATCGCAGCCTCATGTACTTCGAAATTGACCTGAGCCGGCCCGCCGAACGCTGAACCACTCGAAACGGCAGGCCAATCGGACCGGTTTGCGCGCATCGCCGCCGTCGGCTAACATGACATGTGCAAACTTTCCTCAATCACCGCGGACAAATGCTCGCTCTTCTCGACAAGCTGAATCCCGAACAACGGCTGGCCGTTGAAACCACCGAAGGCCCGGTGCTGATCCTCGCTGGCGCGGGCACCGGCAAGACCCGCGCGATCACGTATCGGATGGCAAATCTGATCGCTAACGGCGTGCCCGCCGAAGCCATCCTCGCCGTCACGTTCACCAACAAAGCCGCGGAAGAGATGCGTAATCGCGTCTCGGACCTCCTGCTGCGCGCCGGAATCTCTCCCGCGCAGCCCTGGCTTTCCACCTTTCATTCGCTCTGCGCTCGCCTTCTGCGGCGCGAATCGGTCGCCGCCGGCCTGCCGCGGGATTTTGCCATTTACGACGACGACGACCAGCTTGCGGCCGTCAAGCTGGCAATGGCCAAGCTGCAGATCGAAGAGGACACGTTGACGCCGAGGAATGTCCTCAGCCGGATCAGTTATGCGAAAAATCATGGCCAGACGGCGGAGCAGTTGCGCGCCGAAGCGTTCGATCAAGACGGCCGCCGCATTGCGGATATTTTCGGGGCGTACGAAAAACTCCTGCACGACAGCAAAGCCCTGGACTTTGATGATTTGCTCCTCCGTTCAGCACGCTTGCTGCGTGAATCCACGGTCACGCGCGAGAAATGGCAAGCACGCTTTCAATACATTCACGTGGACGAATATCAGGACACGAACCGCGTCCAATATGAGCTGATGCGGCTGCTGACCGGGCCCAAGCAAAACGTGTGTGTTGTAGGTGACGAGGATCAATCGATCTACCGCTGGCGCGGCGCAGACGTCTCTATCCTCCTGAGTTTTTCCCGGGATTTTCCCGCCGCCCGAATCGTCAAATTGGAACGCAACTACCGTTCGACGCAGAATATTCTCGACGCCGCTGGCGCGGTCGTGGCCAACAATCCGGAACGGCTGGGCAAATCGCTGAGCGCGGAGAAGGGCCCAGGATCGAATCTGAAGTATCTCGAGGCGCGGGATGCGCAGGCGGAAGCGGAATTTGTCGCCGGTGAGCTCGAGCGCATTCTCAATGACGATTCGGACCAGACGTGCGCGGTCGAGTATCGCACGAATTTCCAGTCGCGCGCTTTCGAAGAGGTTTTCCGCCGGCGCGGGTTGCGCTACAAACTTGTGGGTGGGTTCAGCTTCTACAATCGCGCCGAAGTGAAGGACGCGCTCGCATATGTGCGCCTGGCCATGCATCCGGAGGATGACATTTCGCTGCTCCGCGTATTGAATGTTCCTCCGCGCGGCATCGGCAAGACGACGGTGGACGCTCTCCGCGAGTCCGCACGCGTCGAAGGAACACCGCTGTGGGCGGCTATTGAGAAATTTGTCTCCGGTGCATCGGCGGGCCGGGCGGTAACTCCTTTGCGGGCGTTCCAAGAGCTTATCCACAAATTGCAGGATGCCCTTGCCACCCAGGAACCCCCGGGATTCTTGCATGCCGTTCTTGAAGAATCCGGCTATATGGCGATGCTGAAGGACCGCAACGCTCCGGAAGATGTCGCACGGCTGGAAAACCTCGAAGAGCTTGCGCGTGCCCTTGCCGAAGGCATGGAAGCCGGGGAGACTTTCACCGATTTCCTGGATGCCGCGGCGCTTGTAAGTGACGCGGATCAATTTGAAGGCAAGCCCGGGGTGACTCTCATCACCTTGCACAGCACCAAGGGCCTGGAATTCGACCACGTGTTCCTCACGGGCATGGAAGAAGGCATCTGCCCGCACAGCCGGGCCATAAGCGAAGAAAAAGGAATCGAGGAGGAGCGGCGTCTCGTTTACGTGGGGATGACCCGGGCGCGGCAGTCGCTCACGCTGACGCGCGCCGTGTATCGGCGCATCTTCGGCAATGAGCAGCAACTGCGCGCCTCCCTGCCGTCGCGCTTTCTTGCCGAAATTCCAAGCGAGCTGGTAGAGACGGTTCGCGGATCAATGGCCGAAATTGGCGAGACTCGCCGCTACGAGCCCGACCCGGAATATTCATATTCGCCGGAAGAATTTCTGCGCCGTGCGCGGGGCGAACCGAAGCAAGCCCAGGCGGCTCCGCGCCGCCCCCCGGCTCAAAGTTCCTTCGGGCGCCCCGCTGCGAAGCGCGGTGGCGATGCCAACCCCATGCTGGGGCGCAAAGTTCGCCATCCAAGCTTCGGCGTCGGAACCATCGTTGGAGTCGAAGGCGACGACGAAGACCGCCGTGTGTCCGTGAGCTTCCCCGGACGCGGCACGAAAAAGTTTATCGAGCGATACGCGCAGCTCGAACAGGCATAACGTGGGGGACCTGCACTTGAAGGCGGGCGCGCCGGCAGGTTGCGTGCCGGGGCTTCTCGGGGTACATTGAGGCGCGTTCATTCCTCAACACCACATTATATAATTTCGGGCTTCCGGTTTGCCCGGATAGGATCGGAGAGCATGGGTGGGATCAGAACTCTTCTGCTGCAAGAGTATCGATCAACTGCTGTCGGATTCGGAAAATGCTGAAGTCCGGTTAAAAAAGTCTCTTGGATGGTTGAGCCTGACCTCACTAGGAATCGGCGCGGTCATCGGCTCCGGCATCTTTACTATCATCGGCACGGCCATTGCCGGACAAAAGTTTCAAGCTTCGTCCATCTTGAACGCCCCTCTTCTTGAATACCTGATCCATCATTCTGCTTCCTTCGGACGCCCCGGTGCCGGGCCGGCCATCGCTCTTTCCTTCATTTTGGTGGCGATTGTGTGTGGATTCGCTTCGGTGTGCTACGCGGAGCTTGCCGCCATGATTCCCATTGCTGGCAGCGCGTACACTTACACCTACGCAACGATGGGGGAGCTCATCGCCTGGATCATCGGCTGGGATCTCATTCTTGAGTATGCAGTCAGCAATATGGCCGTGAGCGTTGGTTTTTCGGCGCACATGGTGGGCTTGCTCGATTGGTTCGGATTGCACCCCGATCCTCGATGGATTTCTCCGGCCTATCTTCCGGGCGGATTGAGTGACCTGCAGGGCAACGCGCTCTATGCGCCGGGGTGGCATTTTGGCTTTAACTGGCCCGCTTTCATCATCGTGATGCTGCTGACGGTGATTCTAGTACGCGGCATCAAAGAGTCGGCGCGAACCAACAACATCATGGTGCTGCTGAAAATTGTTGCCATTATGGTGTTCGTGACCTTTGCGTTCAAATTCATCCATCCCGCGAACTATCATCCCTTCGCCCCGAATGGCTGGCCCGGGATTCTGACCGGCGGTTCGATCGTGTTTTTCACCTACATTGGATTCGATTCGGTCTCTACCGCGGCCGAGGAATGCAAAAACCCGCAACGCGACCTGCCCATCGGCATCATCGCCACGCTTGTAATTTGCACGCTTCTGTACATTGCTGTCGTAGTGGTGCTCACCGGGTTGGTTCGCTGGGACACTCTGGTGGACGATGCCGCCCCGGTCGTCAACACACTCAAGAAACTTCATTTCTCGGGTGTTCGCCTGGTGGTGCTAATCGGCGCGCTCATGGGCATGATCTCTTCCCTGCTGGTTTTCCAGCTCGGACAGGCCCGCGTGTGGTTTGCCATGTCGCGTGACGGCCTGTTCCCGAGAATTTTTGGGCGTGTGCATCCGCGCTTTCAGACGCCGGATTTCTCGACCTGGATGGCCGGATTCGTGGTCGGTATTCCAGCAGGCCTGCTAGACATCGGAACGCTAGCCGATCTTTCGAACATCGGCACTCTGTTTGCCTTCGCCCTGGTAGCGGCAGGCGTGCTTATTCTTCGCTATCGGGAGCCGGACCGGCGCCGAGCTTTCCGCGCGCCGGGCGGGCCCCTGGCGCCCATCGTCACGATTCTTACATGCCTCCTGCTGATGGCCGGCCTGCCGATCATGAACTGGATCCGCTTCTTTGTCTGGATGATCCTGGGCCTGGTGCTCTATTATTTTTACGGCCGGAAGCACAGCACTCTAAGAGCAGCAAATCGCGCGTAAGAGGAATCGCAGAATGCCGGGATTGTCTTTTCAGCATGCGTGGCGGCGAACGGGAGTCGTGCTCGCCTGCCTCGTGCTCTTCCTTTCCTCCCCGCAGAATTTGCGCGCGTGGGGAAGAAGCGGGCACAGGCTCGTCGCCAACAAAGCCGTCGACACCCTGCCGCAGGGTATCCGGGAGTTCTTCGACGCAAACCGCAGCTTTCTATTGCAGCATGTCACCGATCCGCTGGACGTAATCGCGAAAACTCCGGCCGAGCGGCACAATCACTTCATTGCTCTGGACAAGTACGGGCGATTTCCTTTTGAGACCCTGCCTCGCGACTACAAAGCCGCGGTAACGAAATTTGGCAAATCTAAGCTGGAAGCGAACGGCCTGCTTCCCTGGCAGATTGGCGTGTACAGCAAAAAATTGACGGAAGCGTTGAAGGACGGGAAGTGGGATGAGGCAAAACTGGACGCCGCCATACTCGCGAATTACGTGGCGGAAGCCCACGATCCCTTCAACACAACCGATAATTTTGACGGCCACCTGAGCGGCCAGCCGGGCGTCAACGATCGATTCGGGACCACCCTGACCGACCGCTATTCGTCATTTTTCCCGATGCGGCCAAATGATGCGTTTTTCATCAGCGACCCGACGGATCGCGCTTTCGAGGCTTGTCTTGGTTCTCATAGCTGGCTGGAGACCATTCTTCT
>DATNLB010000112.1:0-5646 GCA_035603095.1 Candidatus Acidiferrales bacterium | reverse complement strand
CGCTGTGGTTCTGGGACAATTACGACGTGCCGAAGCCAGGCGAACCGCTCAACTACGGTGAGACCAAACAACCCTGAAGACTTGACAGGCAGTTGTTAACTCCATGGTGGTGACTGGTGGACGCGTTTGTTCCTCGTGTCTGTTCCCGAGTCACCAGTCACTTCTCGGCCTTTGCGGGAGCCCTCGTCTGGGTCGCGCGATACCACTCGAAGGTGCGCGCCAGGCCTTCCCCAAAGCTCACCTGGGGGTCGTAATCAAGACATTCCCGCGCTTGAGAAATGTCCGCCTGGGAGTCGCGGATGTCTCCATCCCGTGGCGGCTCATATTTCGCCTCGAGCCTCTTGCCGGTAATTTTTCCGAGTTCGCGAAGGACTTCATTGAGGGAGATGCGCTCGCCCACGCCGACGTTGAAAACTCTTCCGGAAGCGTTGGGCGCTTCACACGCAAGTAGATTGGCTTGTACGGCATTCTCGACGTAGGTAAAGTCGCGCGTTTGTTCGCCGTCTCCAAAAACAAGCGGCGGCGTGTCTTCCAGAAACGCCGTACAGAACTTGGCAAGCACCCCGGAATACGGCGAACTGGGATCCTGCCGCGGCCCAAAGATATTGAAATAACGGAGCGAGACGTTTTCCAGACCGTAACACCGGCCAAACGTCTGGGCATAAAGCTCGCCAACGTATTTGGTGACGCCGTAAGGCGAGATCGGTTGCGGCTGCATGGTTTCGACTTTAGGCAGAGTCGGCGTCTCGCCATAAGCGGAAGAGGAAGCGGCAAAGACGACGCGCTTGACCTTCAGCTCTTTCGCGGCGACCAAAACGTTTAGGGTGCCTTCAATGTTGATCTTGTTCGTGTCGATGGGGTCCTTGACCGAGCGTGGTACCGACGTGCGCGCTCCCAGGTGCAGGACGTATTCCGCCTCATGCATCGCTTTCCGCACGACCTCGATGTCCGTGATGCTGCCCTTGATGAAAGTTATCTTGTTGCGTATTTCCGCCAGGTTGTCTTCCTTGCCGGAAGTGAGGTCGTCGAGTACGACAACGCTATGGCCGCGGCGAACGAGTTCGTCGACCGTGTTTGAGCCGATGAAGCCGGCGCCGCCCGTCACGAGGTAGCGCATTCGGGAAATCCTCCTAGCTCTTGCGGCCGCCAGGCGGCCGGAAATCGTTTCTGCCATTGGCGGCTTGCCACCGCCGTAGGTGACGCGAGCCCCGGAAAGACGACCGGCCCGCGTTTTGATACGCTCGTAGTTCGCGGCGAGCCGGCAAGGGGAGCCGGATGATTTCCGCGTACGGAAAGATATTGTACGACGGAAGCGCAGCGGGCTAACAGCAGATTCAAGGGAGCGTCGCACAAACAGCATGAGCCGCAAGACGACAGTTGGCATGGCAGCACTGGTTGTGCTGGGTTGCGCCGCGGGAGTGTTCTACTGGCTGCACTCGGGTGCGGAACCGCGCGCTCCCGAGGTTGTATCGGCAGAGCCACCCGGTTTTCGTGAGGCGCCCCCTGCGGAAAAGTCCCCAGGTGTTCCGGCCAGCAAGTCGCCCGTTCCGGCCGACTCGACGAAGACTGCGCCTCCGGCTGACACAGGCCTGCCGCTGCGGGCCGGCGAGGTTCTCGAATATACCGCTAACGTCTCCAAACTCAACGATGTGGCAACTCTGAGGCTGCAGGTTGCCGGGCGGGGCAATTTTCTGGGAAAGAGCACTTGGCATTTGCAGGCATTCGCTCACACGCTGAATCCGTTTCGAATGGTTTTCGAGCTTGACGATCAGTTCGACTCCTACAGCGATGCCGGGACGCTTGCGAGCTTGCAGTATGAGATGCACCTGAGCGAACGTGGGCAGAAGGTGGAGTCCGTCCAGCGCATGACCGCGACGGGCAAAGAGCCTGCGTCCACGGATGCCACGCAGGCGCGGGTGCTGCCGGGAACGCGCGATTCGCTCGGCATGATGCAGTACCTGCGGAACGTCGATTGGACAAAAACGCCGGAGGTGCGCAGCCCGGTTTACGACGGCCACAAGCTGTACGATGTTCGCGCCAAGCTCCTCGCTGCTTCCGAGAAGGTGGATGTTCCGGCAGGAAACTACACCGCGTCAAAGATCGGGATTCGCGTATTCGACGACGGCGTGGAGATGAAGGACGCGTCTTTCTCGCTGTATGTGGCCAATAACGCGGCGCGGACACCGGTGCTGCTTGAAGCCGTCATGCCCTTCGCCACGGCCCGCGTCGAGCTGTTAAAAGCGAAGTAAAAGCCGTTCATGGAGGGCGGCCAGGCAGCCGCTCTTACCGTTGCGCCATAGCCACAGCGAAAAAAGAGCCGTTGTAAGGCCCGCCTTCTGAGGCGGGCCGCTCTGGTTTTTTCACCTGTTAACTGTTGACCGTGAACCTCTTCGAGCGAGCCGCAGCTCATTTACTTGCGAGCTGTTCGATGAGGCTGCAAGCGATGTGGCCGATGGTGGTGTGGCACTCCTGGATACGCTGCGCGTCTCGCGAGGGGACGTTCAAGAGAAGATCAACCTTGCTGGCGAGTTGCCCACCCGTCTCCCCGGTGAAAGCCACGAGGTACGCGCCGCGAATGCGCCCGGCTTCCACTGCGCGAATGACGTTGGGGCTATTGCCGCTCGTCGAAAGTGCCACAAGAATATCGTTGCTTGCGAGGAGGGATTCAATTTGCCGGGAAAAAATCCGTTCGAATCCGTAGTCGTTGCCCGCCGCAGTCAATACTGAAGGGTTGGCGGTGAGCGCCAGGGCCGCCAGGCCAGGGCGTTCCGTTCGAAGCCGCACGACCAGCTCGGCAGCAAGATGCAGGGCGTCCGCAGCGCTGCCGCCGTTCCCGAAAAAGACGAGCTTGCCGCCGCCGCGCAGGGCCGCCGCGGATTTCTCCGCGAATTGCGCGATCCGGCCGATCAATTCGCTGGAAAAACTCTGCTTGACGCGAGCGCTTTCCTCGAGCTGGCGGCGAATCTCTTCGGCAGACGAGGTCATTGCAGCCTAGCAAAGCACGATTTTTTCGCGGTGGCGCACCACGCGGCGCGTGGCGTTGCGCGTGTCGATGACCAGCTTGGCGGCATCGGCGATGGCGGCAAAGTCGTAGCTCGAATGATCGGTGGCGATGATTACGGCGTCGTAGCTTCCGATCGTCTGCGGATTGAGCGGCACCGATTTCATGTTTTCGTAATTGTAGTGCCGCATCTTGTGGAGTCGCGGGAAATACGGGTCGTTGTAATCGAGAAGCGCGCCGCGCTGCTTAAGAAGCTGCATGATTTTCAGCGTCGGCGATTCACGCAGATCATCCACGTCCTTCTTGTACGCCACGCCGAGGATCAGAATCGTGGAGCCTTTCATGCTCTTCTTGTGATTGTTCAGCGAATTGGCGACTGCGTCGACGACGTGGTACGGCATCGCGGTGTTGACTTCGCCGGCCAGCTCGATGAAGCGCGTCGCGAAATCGTATTCACGCGCTTTCCAGGAAAGATAGAACGGGTCCACTGGGATGCAGTGGCCGCCCAGACCCGGGCCAGGATAAAACGGCATGTAACCAAAAGGCTTCGTTGCTGCGGCGTCGATCACTTCCCAAATGTCGATGTTCATGCGCAGGCTGAGCTGTTTGAGCTCGTTGACCAGCGCGATGTTCACGCAGCGGAAAATATTTTCGAGCAGCTTGGCCATCTCCGCCGCGCGCGTCGAGCTGACCGGCACGACCCGCGATACCACCTGGGTGTACAGCGCTTGCGCCGCGCGTCCGCTCGGTGGATTCAATCCGCCAACCACCTTCGGGATTTGCGCCAACCCAAACTGTTTGTTCCCCGGATCTTCCCGCTCCGGTGAAAACGCCAGGTAGAAATCGCACGCCACATTTTCATTTTCCGGGCCGGCCGCGATAGGGCAGCGCAAACCGCTTTTCTCCAGGATGGGAAGAACCAGCTCTTCGGTCGTGCCCGGGTAAGTCGTCGATTCGAGAACCACCAGCTGTCCCCTTTGCAGATGCGGATAAATGGAAATGGCGGTCTGCTCCACGTAGCTCAGATCCGGTTCGCGGCGCTCATCGAGCGGCGTGGGAACACAGATGAGAACGGCATCGGCTTCCTTCACCTTCGCGAAATCGTTGCTCGCGCTGAAGTGCCTGCTGTTGACGAACTGCTGGATCTTGTTCTGAGGAATGTGCTCGATGTAGGACTTGCCGGCATTGAGCATCGTCACTTTGTTGGGATCGGTATCAAATCCCGTGACTTTGTGCCCCGCTTCGGCGAAGCGCAGCGCCAAGGGCAAGCCGACGTAGCCGCAGCCAATGATTCCCACTTTGAGTTGGGCGCCTTTGAAAAACTCGGGTTTCCGGTCGATGGGCATGAGTTCCGTCGCACTCCTATGTATGTCTGACCTTCGAGCGGTCAAGGGATTCACGTTTTCGGGGATACCGCGTTGCGGGCGACTGCACAGACGCCAGCAGGCCACAGGACCGACGTGACAGAGACAAGTAAATATAGCAGGTTCCGCACAAACAAAAAACGGCGCGCCTTTTCTGGCGTTACGGCTTGTTCAAGGGAGGTTGCCGCCGGAGGGCGGAGGGAGGAAAATGGAAGCGCTCGATTCGAATCACCGGGGCGATGCGCGCGAAGCGGTCCGGTCACCATGATCTTCATGATTCTTCTTCTGGGACTTGCCGTTGGTGTGCTGGTGGGTCTCCTGGGCATCGGGGGTGGCGTCGTTTTAGTGCCGGCCATGGTTTATCTGCTCCATATGGACCAGCACCTGGCGCAAGGCACTTCGCTTTTCATCTTGTTGCCGCCGATTGGATTGGGCGCCTTACGAGAATACTGGAAGCAGGGCCAGGTGGACCTGAATGCAGGGATTTTGTGCGCGCTGGGAATGCTAGTCGGCGCCTATGCGGGGAGCTTGATCGCCCTCCCCATGCCGTCCCGGAACTTGAGAGGATTGTTTGGTTGTTTCCTTATGCTGTCGGGGTTTCTGCTGTGGAGAAAGGCGCAGCTTGAGGGCCGTGCCACCGGCCGAGTAGACGAAAAGGCCGTGGCTAAGGCTGAGGGTTTTGACCGGGGCGCAGGCATCTTCGCGATCGCTTGCGTTTGTGGAATTGCCTCCGGAATGTTCGGCGTTGGCGGCGGCGTACTTCTGGTGCCTCTTCTCGGGCTGCTGTTTGCCTTCAGCCAGCATCGCGCGCAGGGAACATCCTTGGTTGCGCTCATATTTCCTACCGGAGTGCTGGCGCTGATGGCGTATTCGAAAGAAGGATTCGTCTCATGGAAAACTGGATTGTTGCTGATCCCGGGAATATTTCTGGGCGGCATCGCGGGCGGAATGCTGGCGAAGAAGATCAAGCCGCGAAAGATGCGCCAGGTTTTTGCGGGAATCTTGGTTTTACTCGGCGCGTGGCAGGCGCTCGGCGCGTGGTGGCGCTAGGGGGCGGTTAATCCAAATGGTCGATTTGCATTGTCATATTCTGCCGGGTCTCGATGATGGCGCGGCTACCATGGAAGAATCTGTGGCGATGGCGGAGGCGGCGATTGCCGATGGAATTACGCACGTCGTCGCGACCCCGCACTCCAGCAACGAATACTTTTTCGATTTTGCGCACGTGCGCCAGCTTCGAGACGAACTGCAAATCAAGATCGGCGACCGGCTGAAAATCGC
>DATNLB010000660.1:0-15307 GCA_035603095.1 Candidatus Acidiferrales bacterium | reverse complement strand
CTTCCCCATGTTCTCTTCCGACGGCAAGCGGCTGGTGTGGGCCTCCAATCGCAACGGCAAAGTCCCGCATGAGACCAACCTCTTCCTCGCCGATTGGGCAGAGTGACGGTCGAGCGGCTCTACGCCTCTACTTGGGGGTTGTGACGAGTTTGCCGGCGGGGGTGGCGGCGCGCTGCTCCGCGCGCCTTTCTTGTTCTACATGCTGGGTGTACTCGGCAATCTGATCATCGATCTCTTTGATTTCGCGGGCAAGGTGAAAGTTTTGCGGATCCTTGGCGTACGTCTCGAATAGCAAGTTCCTCTTGGCTTTCAAATCGTCGCGTTTTTTCTTCCAAACACCTGCAGCAGCTACCATGGGTTTAGCCTCGGAACCAGTGTGCGCCTTTTTATGGTTTGCGGATAGAGCCGCCGAGCGATGTGCCCAGAGTCGTACGCCGTCCATTTTCCGGGCGCGGTGATGCGAAATTGCTCCGCGAACGGTCAGGAACGGAAGAGGACGGATTCGCGCTGGAACATTTTGATGGCGAGGAAGAGCGCGAAGGCGGCGTAAACGCACGTTGACGAAAAGATGATGGCGATGTAGTTCCAATGATAGGTGCCGGCCACGAGTTCTTTGCAGAGCAGGCTGACGTTCAGAATGGGGATGAGGGAGAGCTTGGGAGTGAGCTCCACACCGGGAAGCATGGCGGCAATAGCGGGAAAGATCACGACGAAAGTCATCGGCGTGAGGTAGCTCTGCGCCTCCTTGTAGGTCTTGGCGAAGAGCGCGATGGTCATCAGGGTGGCGGAGAACAGCACGGCAACGGGGAGCGCCATGAGGAAGACGGAAATTACCGTCTTGGGGCCGAGCTTGAGGAGAAATTCGGCAGCAGCGGCGCGGCCGCCGGCAGATTGAGACGTGTAGTGACCTAAGACGGAGAACGAAACGCCCATCGACAAAACGGAGAGAGCGGCCGTGCCCAGCGCCGCCGTGAGGATCAGGAAAAATTTGCCAAGGACGAGATGCATTCGGGAGATGGGACTGGAGAGAATGGTTTCCATGGTGCCGCGTTCTTTTTCGCCGGCCGTAAGGTCCATGGCGGGATACATGGCCCCGGTCATGCAGAGAAGGATGACCATATAGCCGATGATGCCGCCGAAAGCGGCGCCGCTGACTTTTTCCGGAGGCGCGACGTTCTCCCTGTTGACCTCAAACGGTTTGAGCACGGTTTCCGCGAGGTTCTTCGCAGCGAGACGCTCCTTCACCACTTTGTCGCGATACTCTTTCATGTATGATTCGATCTTGTCGGTCGCAAATTCAGATTTCATTTCTCCTTGATAGTTGAAAATTTTGACGGTGTCTGATTTCTGCTGAGCCACGTCGGCTTGAAAACCAGCGGGAATCTCAACGGCGGCCCGGATTTCCTTGTTGATGATCTGGTCTTTCCAGCCAGGTGTCTCCGGGACAATTTCGATTTTGTCGAGCTTCTTCAGTCCTTCGACAACGGCGGGAGAATCTTCGCCACCGCGAAGCATGACTTTGGGGACTTCTTCCTTGGCCTTGCCGACAAGGACGACAGCCAGGGAGCCAAAGCCCACGCTAAGAACTGGGAAGAGCAAGAGAGGCACCAGGACCGCGGAGATGACTGTGCGGCGGTCGCGGAGGGCTTCGGTGAGTTCCTTGCGATAGACGATGCCTACGTTGCGGATGGACATGTCAGTTGGCCTCCTCGGGGGCGAAGTGGGGCGTGACGACTTTGACGAAGATTTCCTCGAGGTCGTGCTCGGCATATTTGTCGCGGAGTTGCGCGAGGGTGCCTTCGACGAGCAGCTTGCCGGATTGGATGATGCCGATGGTGTCGCAGAGCTTTTCGACTTCGGACATGATGTGGGTGGAGAAGATGACGGTTTTGCCAGCGTTACGGCATTCGCGGATGAAGGAGGTGATGGTGCGTGCGGTCATAACGTCGAGGCCGCCCGTGGGCTCGTCGAAAATCATGACCGGGGGGTCGTGGACGAGAGTGCGGGCAATGGAAGTTTTCTGCTGCATGCCGGTGGAGAGCTTGTCGCAGCGGCGGTCGCGGAAGCCGTTCATGTCCAGACGGCTGAATATGACATCAACGCGCTTTTTGAGGGTGGCTTCGTCTAAGCCATTGAGGCGGCCAAAGTATTCGACAAATTCCTGGGCGGTGAGCCTGCGATAGAGAGCGGTGGCGGTGGAAAGGAAGCCGACGTTCGCGCGCACTTTTTCCGGTTGCTCGACGATGTCGTGGCCGCAGACGATGGCGGTGCCGTCGGTGGGCTCGAGGATGGTCGCGAGCATGCGGAGGGTAGTGGTTTTGCCGGCGCCGTTGGCGCCGAGGAGGCCGTAGATCTTGCCCGGCTGGCAGGTAAAGCTGACGTTATCGACGGCCCGGATTTCACCGCGCTTCTTGTCAAGGAAGCGCTTGGACAGGCCATGAGCTTCGATCATCGAGGGACCCCTAGCTGGGAGTTCGGTAGACAGGGCAAAGAGCGTTCACAGTGTACTACGCGGGGGACGGGGAAATATTACGGCTCGGAGGAGGCGGACAAGGGGATGGGCAATAGGGAATAAGGGAAAGAACAAAAGCAAGGATCTCCCGGGGCCGTGGCTTCGAAACGCACAAATTGGGTATGGGAGTTCAGCCCTTGTGACAGTTGGGGCACTGCTTGGCATCAAATCGATCGGGAGAGACGCGGAACATATTGTTGCACTGGATGCAGACGCGGTGGATGACAGGACTGATGACGGCGCCGGGCTGGATTGGTTTGGCCAAGCCACCCGAAGGAGGAGCGACGGTTTTCTCAGGGATGCTCTCAGCAGACATGAACGGATTCTAACACGCCGAGGTCTGCCGTCTATAGGGAGCTGACGGCATCCCGGGGATGCAGCAGCGCATCTCTTAGATGCGGGAGATGCTCGATTGGGAAAATCGGCCAAGCATGAACGGAATGAGCAACGAATATGGAGAAAGCCGCGCTGCTCTTGCTAGAATGAAGTACCTTGGCGCCTTCCTGACTAGGGTCAAGCAAGCCACGGACAAGTAAGAGAAAACGCTGCGCCGGAGGGATGCGTCCTTGCGCCTTGCGGAGTGCGAAGTGCAGGACCGCGCAGAATAGGAAAATATGGATCGCAGGCTGCGAAACCGAATCTTGCTCTACCTGCTGCTGGCGGGAGCGCTGGCATACGTTCTGGTGGGGTTAAGCGGGCGAAAGCCGGTGCCGAAGATATCGGCGGTGACGCCGATGCGGGAAAACCTGGTGTCGTCCATCAGCAGCAATGGAAAGGTAGAGCCTATTTCGCCGTACGTGATGCGAGCGCAACTGGATACGTTTGTGGAAAAGGTGAGCGCGACGGAGGGACAGACGGTTAAGAGAGGGCGAGTGATTCTGCAATTGGACGTAAAGGACGTGGCAGCGAAGCTCTCCGAGGCGAAGGGCAAGCTCCTGCGGGCGCAGGAGGATCTGCGCGCAGCTAGGGCAGGGGGAAGAACAGACGATGCGGCGAGGGTGGCTGGCGACTTGGCAAAAGCACAAGCGGAGCGCGACCGGTTGCAGAAGAATCATGAAGGGCTGCAGCGGCTGATCAAACAGCAAGCTGCGACGCAGGACGAGGTTGCTGCGAACGATCTGGCTTTGACGAAAGCGCAAGCGGAAGTGACACGGCTAGCGGCGGCGAAACAAGAGTTTGACCGGAGCGTGAAGCTGGACACGGACCAGGCCGGGCTGCACGTGCATCAGATCGAGAATGAAGTAGCAGCGCTTGATGAAAAGGTGCGGCAAGGGAGAATCACCGCGCCAGCGGATGGAACGCTGTACTCGTTGCCGGTGAAGGCGGGGGATTACGTGAAGCTGGGGGATCTGCTGGCGGAAATGGCGGACCTGCACAAGGTTCGCGTGCGGGCGTTTATTGACGAGCCGGAGCTCGGCGCCCTGGAAGAGAATGAGCCGGTGAAGATCACCTGGGACGCGTTGCCGAGCAAGACGTGGGTGGGGAAAACGGAGATCATCCCGAAGCAGGTGGTGCCGCATCAGAACCGCAGCGTAGGCGAGTTACTCTGCGCGGTGAACAACGACAAGCTGGAACTGCTGCCGAATATCAACGTGAACGTGCGCATCAATTCGCGGGAGCGGATCGGCGTGTTGTCGGTGCCGCGGGGCGCGGTGGCCGCGGAGGGCGGAAAGCGGTATGTGTTTGTGGTGAAAAGGAACCAGCTCAGCGTGAATAAGTCGATACTGGAGAAACGCGAGATTCACGTGGGCATAGCGGACGCCACCAACTACGAAGTCGTGAGCGGCCTACAAGAGGGGGAGCTGGTGGCCTTGCCCGGGGACGTCGATCTACGCGATGGGATGACCGTGACCGTTATTACCACTGAAGTTTTCCATTTCCAGGAACGATGGAATGGTTAGGCGGATGAAGCGGGTGCTCGCGGCACTTTGCATCGCGAGCACAGTGATGGCGGCGGCGAATGCGAAGCAGGAAGCCCGTCTCGAAGCGGGACGGCGTGCGTATGAGGCCAGCGATTATGCGAAGGCCATCCAGGTGTTGCAGGCGGCTGGGGCCAATGATCCGCAAAATGGCGAAGTGCAATTGCTGCTGACGAAATGTTATCTCGAACTGCTGGAGTACGACCCGGCGATCAAGAGCGCGGAGAAGGCGGTGGCCATCGACGCACAGAATTCGGTCTACCACGAATGGCTGGGGAGGGCGTACGGAGAAAAGGCCGATCATGCAAGCTTGTTTTCGGCGATGTCACTGGCGAAGAAGACGCGCAAGGAATTCGACACGGCGATGCAGCTGGACGGAAAGAATTTTTCGGCGCGGCAGGCGCTGATCGAATTCGATTGCAGCGCCCCGGGCATCGTGGGAGGCGGCGAAGAGAAAGCGCTGCCGCAGATCAAGCAATTGGCGGAAATGGACGCCGCCGAAGGGCATTACGCGGCTGGAAATTGCCGGCGGCAGAAGAAAGACTTCGCCGTGGCGGACGAGGAATTTGCGAAAGCGCTGGAGAGCAATCCAAAATCGGCGGTGTTGATCTACGACATCGGGGATTACGCCGTAAAGCGCGGCCAGCCGGAGCGGCTGCTGGCGGTCGCGGAAATGGGAGAGCGCGTGGCGTCCGGCGACCCGCGGGGAAAGTTCTACCGGGGCGTTGCGCTGGTCTTGAAGAAGGAAAACCCAGAGGAAGCCGAACGATTGCTTAGGGAATACGCGAAGAAAGCGCCGGTGCGATCGGGATATCCGCGGCCTGCTGCTGCACACGCGTGGCTAGGACGCCTCTTCGAGGACCAGAACAAGATGGAAGAGGCAGCGAAGGAATTTGAGAGCGCGCTGAAATCAGATCCCAAAAACAAAATGGCGCACGAGGCGTTGAAGCGGCTAAAGAAGGGTTAAGAGCTTCAGGAGCGGCTGCCGCCTGGAAGAGCGGGCGAAGAATTCCGGTCGAAGGACGATCATGGATATCCGAGAAACGGTGTCGGTGGCGATCGACGCGCTGCGAGCGAATAAACTGCGCGCGATCCTGACGTCGCTGGGCGTGATCATCGGAAGTGCTTCCATTGTTCTGGTGGTCACCGTGGCCCTGACTAGCAAGCAATTCGTGCTCTCACAGATCGAGAGCATCGGCTCCAACCTGATCCAAGTGGAGCTGGTCAGCAGGCCGGATACACCGCAGCCGCTCAGCTATGAAATGACGCTGGAGGATATGGAGGCGGCCAAGTCCATTCCCCATGTGATCGAAGTGGCGGGAACGCGCGAGCTACCCATGAACGTGGTTGTGAACGGTGTGGAGCGCCCCGTGAACCTGGTTGGAGTGACGGAAGGATACCAAGCGATTCGGCGGCTGCTCGTTTTGCGCGGGCGCTATCTCGATGCCGCGGATATGGAGATGCGCAGCAAAGTCTGCTTGATCACCACGCAACTCGCGGACCGGATTTTTGGGCAAGAGAATCCGATCGGGAGATCGATGCGCATGGGAGAGTTGACGTTTACGGTGATCGGCGTGTTCCGCGAACGCGTCGAGACGTTCGGCCTTTCGGATATTCAGGAAAACACGGTCATCCTCCCCTTCACGCTGATGAAATATTACACCGGCATGGAAGTGGTGCGTCTGTTGGACGTGCAAGCAGCGCGAGCGGAAGACGTTCCATCCGTCGAGCGGCAAGTGGGCCAATTGCTGAGGAGCAGGCATCCGGCGGAAGCGGAATACAAGGTGCTAACGCTCACGGCGATCCTCAACGCGGCAAAGAATATCTCGCTGGCGTTGACGATCGTGCTCATCATCATTGCGTTCATTGCACTGGTGATCAGCGGAATCGGGATCATGAACATCATGCTGGTGACGGTGACGGAACGGACGAGGGAGATCGGGATCCGCAAGGCGATTGGGGCGGCGCGGCGGGAGATCATGTATCAGTTTTTGATCGAAGCGTTCGTGATCAGCGGAGGAGGGGCGGTCATTGGGATTTTGATCGGGATCGCCATACCTGTGGGCGCGCAATTGTTTTTGCCGGGAAATCTGAGGGTTCCGGTTTCGAGTCTCAGCGTGGTGATCGCGTTCGTGGTGTCGTGCTCCACGGGACTTTTCTTCGGGTACTTGCCGGCGAAGCAGGCGGCGAGCCTCCAACCAGTCGAGTCTTTGAGATATGAATGAAGCGGAGAGGGGATAGGAGTTAGGGAATAGGGGACAGGCATGGAAAGTGAACTGGGGGGCGGCTATCGGCGGCCCTTTTTATTTTTCGGGAGAATGAAGTTTCAGCGCAGAGTCCGGAAATGGGGTGACCGAAACTCTATAAGTTTTGTTGAGACGGGCTGGTGGAAATTGAGCGGCGACTAAGGAGCATGAAAATGCAATCACTGGGACGTGTTGCGGGGATGACTGCGCTGTTGGTGTTGTGCGCCGGCGGCGTGGGAGCGCAAGAGACATCCGCGCCGAAAGCGCGGCCGCCTGCCGCACAGGAAGCGTCGAAGGATGAGGCGCCGGTAGCGCTAACCTTAAGACGCGCGATTGAGCTGGCGCTGCTGAACAGCAAAGAAATTCAAGTAGCCAAGATTCAGGCGAGGGTGGCCGATCGCGCGGCGCAGATTACGAGAGCGCAGTTCATGCCGAATCTCTACGCTGGTTCCGGCGCGGGATATACCAACGGGATACCAGAAACGCCGGGCGGACGCGCGCCATCGATTTTCAACGTGACCTACACGGAGCAGATTTTCAACGAGCCGCTGCGGGGCCAGGCGAAAGAGACACAGGAGCAGTCCAAAGCGCAGGGGATTGCGCTCGAGGATACAAAGAACAGCGTCATCACGCGAACGGCGATGGCGTATCTGGAATTGGGGAAGGTGCGGCATTCCCTGGAGCTCTTGCGCAAGGAGCAGGAGAGCGCGGAGAAGATTCTGCAAGTGACGCAGGAGCGTCAGGGGGAAGGATACGAACTGCCCGTGGAAGTGACGAGAGCCCAGCTCACGAAGGCGCAGGTGATCCAGCGAATATTACAGCTGGAAGGCCGGGAAGATGAGCTGGAAGTCTTTTTGAGATACCAGGTCGGATTTTCAGAGGCGCAGGCTATCGAGGTCACGCCGGAGGAATTGCCGGGGGAAGCCGAACAGGCAGGAGACAACCTCGTGGCGATGGCGATGACGCACAATGCGGGCTTGCAACTAGCGGCGTCCGACGTCCGGGCGAAAGAGTTTCGACTGAAGGGTGAAAAGCGAGGCTATTGGCCGACGTTGGAACTTGTCAGCATTTATAGCGTGCTGGCGCAGTTTAATAATTATACGCAGTTTTTCCGGACGTTTCAGCGCAACAATTTCAATGCGGGGATCGACGTGCGCGTGCCGATTTTCAGCGCCCAGACAAAAGCAGCGATCGGGATGGCGCGGATAAACTTGGCGGCGGCCCAAGTCAACCTGATAAACAAGAAAACCGAGTTGACCGCGGACGTCCGGCAGAAGACGCGGCGGGTGCGCGAGAGGGATGCGGCAAAAGAAGTGGCGCGGCTGGAATTGCAGCTCGCCCAACAAAATGTGGCGGTGTTTCAATCGCAGTTTGCCGAGGGGAAGTTGAATTTGCGCGAAGTCGAAAAGGCCAGGCTGGAAGAGAACGAAAAGTGGATGGCGTATCTGGATGCAAATTTTCAGAAGCAGCAGGCCCAGCTGGAATTGCTGAAGACGGCGGGGCAATTGGACAAGGTGTGGCAGTGAAGAAGTGATTGGTGATTTGTGACTGGTGACTGGTGATGTTGGAACAGGGGAGTTTGCGCGCGCTGATCGAGGCGGCGAAGAAGCTCGACGGCGGGTTCAGCAGGCTTCCTCTTGTGGATGGCGGCGTGGCCGGAATGGAGCGGCTCGCGGAAGTTTTAAATGCGACGGCGGAGCGACTGCAGGATAACTATCCGTATTTTCACCCATTGTACGCGGGACAAATGCTGAAGCCACCGCATCCGGCGGCCCGGCTGGCGTATGCGCTGGCCATGTGGATCAATCCAAACAATCACGCGCTAGATGGCGGGCGGGCCACCTCGGCGATGGAAAAAGAAGCAGTCGCAGAGATCGCCGGCATGTTCGGATGGAAAAACTTTCTGGGCCACCTGTGCGGCGGCGGAACGATGGCGAATCTCGAGGCCTTGTGGGTGGCGGGCCAATTGCAACCGGGAAAGAAAATACTCGCCAGCGAACAAGCTCACTATACGCACGGGCGGATCAGCGGTGTTCTGCAATTGCCATTCGAAAGCGTGCCGTGCGATGCGCGTGGCCGGCTGGACGTGAATGCGCTGGCGAAGCGCGTGGGGCGCGGCGACGTGGGGACGGTTGTCGCGACGATGGGTACCACGGCAACAGGTTCGGTGGATCCGCTGCCGGAGATTCTCGCTTTGCGCGCAAAGCATGGATTCAGGATTCACGCCGATGCGGCGTATGGCGGCTATTTCGTGCTTACCGAAAATCTTGGAGAAGATGCGGAACGGGCCGTTGCACGGATTGCAGAAGCGGATTCGATTGTCATCGATCCGCACAAGCACGGATTGCAGCCCTACGGATGCGGCTGCGTGCTCTTTCGCGATCCCGGAGTCGGCCGAATGTACAAGCACGATTCTCCATACACTTATTTCAGCTCCGCCGAACTGCACCTGGGCGAGATAAGCCTGGAGTGCTCCCGTCCGGGGGCGGCTGCGGCGGCCTTATGGGCGACGCAGAGATTGCTGCCGCTGAAAAAGGGCGGCGAATTCGCGCGCGGGTTGGAGCGCGGAAGAAAAGCAGCGCTCGCACTCATCGGAAGGCTGCGCGCGGATGCGCGGTTTATAACCGCCTTCTCTCCCGAACTCGACATCGTCGTATTTGCGCCGCAAGCCATGAGCGTCAGCGAGGCTTCTGTTTTGAGCCGCAAGATATTCGAAGCCGCGGCCAGGCGCGATCTGCATCTGGCGGTAGCGGAATTGCCGATACGTTTTTGGGAGGAGAACCTGGGAGCGACCAAGCGAGATCGCGAAACGATTACTTGCCTACGTTCGGTGCTCATGAAGCCGGAGCATTTCGACTGGGTAGACCACATTTGGGACTTGCTCTCCGCATCAGCCGACGAGGTCCTTGCTGCTCGAAACTGATACCCCAAGCCAGCGCCTGTAAACCCCATTCAATGTGGTATTTAGCGTTTCGACGCACAATAGCACTCACCGATGGAAAGGTTTGAGAGGATACAACAAAATCGGGTAAACTAGTGTCTACTGATTGGGGGGCCAAGCCACGCGTGTATGCGTGGGCCTTCCATTCCATAGCGAGACGCAGAAGCCAGTAATTTGACACGGCCAAGTTGGCAACGTGAACGCTGAGGGTGAAGAATGCCTGATGTAATGAAGACATTGCTGTTGAATCCGCCGAGTTTTGAAAACTTCGACGGCGGTGCGAGTTCGCGTTGGCCTGCAACGCGCGAGATTGAATCTTATTGGTACCCGGTTTGGCTGACGTATCCCGCGGGAATGATCCCCGGCAGCAGGCTGCTGGATGCTTCTCCTCACAAAGTCGATTGGCGACAGACGATCCAGATCTGCAAGGACTACGAATTTCTGATCCTTTTCACGTCCACGGTTGGTTTTGAGAGCGACGTCAAGCTCATCCGCAAAATCAAAGAAGCGAACCCGGGCATGAAGATTGCTTTCGTCGGCCCGCACGGGCACATCAGGCCCGATGAGACGCTGAATGCCAGCGCGGACATCGATTTTGTGACGCGCGGAGAGTTCGATCACTCCGTGGTGGAATACGCGCACGGCAAGCCGTTGAACGAGATCCTCGGTGTCAGCTACCGCAAAGACGGAAAGATCGTGCACAACGCCGAACGTCCGCAGTTGCACACGGAAGAGCTGGACGCGCTGCCCTTCGCCACGGACATTTACAAGCGCGACCTGGAAATCGAACGTTACAACGTGCCGTTCCTGCTGCACCCCTACGTATCGTTTTACACCACGCGCGGATGCCCTGCGCTCTGCACCTTCTGCATGTGGCCGCAAACGATTTCGGGACACGCCTGGCGGACGCGCTCGACGGAAAACGTGGCGCGGGAAGTGAAGCAGACGCTCGAACACTTCCCACAAATGAAGGAGATTTTCTTCGACGACGACACCTTCAACATCCGCAAGGACCGCGTGCTGGATCTTTGCACCAAGTTCAAACCGCTGAAGTTTCAGTGGTCTTCGACGGCGCGCGTGCATAGCGATTACGAAACGGTAAAAGCGATGGCGGACGGCGGGGCGCGGCTCTTTATAGTGGGCTTCGAATCCGGCGACCCGCAAATCCTCAAGAACATCAAGAAGGGCGCGACGGTCGAGATGGGCCGCGCCTTCATGAAGAACTGCCGCAAAGTCGGAATCAAGGTACACGGCGACTTCATCATCGGCCTGCCCGGCGAGACCAAAGAGACGATTCAAAAAACCATCGAGTACGCGAAGGAATTGGACTGCGAGACGATCCAGGTTTCGCTGGCGCATGCCATGCCGGGAACGGAATTGCACGACACCATGGCGGCGCAAGGCTTCCTGAAGATCGAAGCGCTGGCGGATTCCGGGGGCCATCAATTGCCGCACATCGAATACCCGCACCTGTCGAAGATGGAAATGATGGGAGGCGTGAACCGCTTCTATGATGAGTATTACTTCCGGCCCAGGGTCGCGTGGCGCATCGTGAAGGAAGCGCTCTGGGACAGCCACGAACGAAAGCGCCTATACCACGAAGCAAGGGAGTTCCTGACGCTGCGCGCGGAGCGCTTGAAGTGGGCACGCAAGGGCGGCGATTACGACAAGCCCATGGTTTCCGTGCCGGGGACGTCTTCGGCTTCCGGAAACGACTAGACCCCTCCAAATGGCAAGCGAGAGAAGACTGCGAATCAAGACGCTGGTCATGGTCTTGGCAATGGTGGTGTGCGCCAATGCCGGGGACCTGATGCTGAAGCGCGGAATGTCACAGATCGGCGCGGTCCAATTGACGGCTTCAGGACTTGCGCAAGCCTTCCGGCTGACGGTGACGAACGGGACGATTTGGGTGGGGATATTCTTTCTGACCGGCTTCATGCTGAGTTACATGACAGTGCTGAGCTGGGCGGATTACAGTTACGTCATGCCCGCAGGGGCGTTTGGATATGCCTTACTCACGTTGCTGGCAGTTGTTTTTTTGCACGAGTCGGTGTCCCCGCGGCGCTGGGTTGGAGTTGTCTTGATCTGCGTGGGTGTGCTGCTGGTGGGGCAAACGAAACCACGGACAACCGCAGTGGCTAGTGAGGCAGCGGCTTGATGCGCGTCATTCTTGCGCTTACCGTGCTGATTCTTGGCAGCACGGGAGGCGAGATCGCCGTCACCCACGGCATGAAGGCGACCGGTGAGCCGGCGCGGTTGAGGCCGCTGGCGTTGCTTCAATTCCTGGGGCGGGCAGTACGCAACGGGTGGTTCTGGGCGGGCGTGCCACTGATGGCGCTATCCTTTTATGCGCTGCTGATATTACTCTCCTGGGAGCCGATCAGCCTCGTGATTCCCGCATCCGCGCTCAGCTACGTAGTCGGCACACTGGGCGCTAAGTACATCCTGGGGGAACAGGTGAGCCCCGCGCGTTGGGCGGGAGTAGTGCTCGTTTGCGCGGGGGTTGCCCTGGTTGCGGCGGGTTAAGGACCTGTGGCACGCCCACTAAATATTCATCAAGAAATCAGAATGTAGTGATAGGGTCTAGGTAACGGGTTGGTGCCAGCGTGGGACTCCAGGTCTGGCCTGCGGCAACCAATCAAACCAGGGTGACATCTGAGTCCAAAAGGCAGTCTGCAAGTCAGAATTCTTACTTGACGGGCAGGATCCCGTTGCATCGGTTTTCGCCATGTGATGGGCCTAGGGCAACTGGAATGCTTTTACATACCTTCTATTGGATCGCCCTTGTCCTAGCGGCCGCGCCGCTGGCTTACTACCTCCTGTCGTTGCACTGCGTTATTAGCTATTTCCGTGAGATACGGAAATCGCCTCCCTTGAAATCTTCCTATTCGCCGCCCGTGAGTATTCTCAAGCCTGTCCGTGGCGTGGACTGCGAAGCTTACGAAAACTTTGCCAGTTATTGCCGGCTGGACTACCTGGAATACGAAATCATTTTTGCTGTGGCCGAGCCGGATGATCCTGCGGTGCCGGTGATCGAGAGATTGCAGGCTGATTTTCCGCGATGCTCCATCCGGCTGATTAAGGGCACGGAGCGAATTGGAACGAACCGCAAAGTGAACAGCCTCTACCGGCTGGTGCAGGAGGCGAAATACGATCTGGTGGTGATGAGCGACAGCGATGTGCGCGTCGATCCCGATTATCTAGGGGTAGTTGTCCCGCCATTTGCTGATCCCCAAGTTGGCGCGGTCACCGCTTTTTACCGGTGCATTACCACCGGCGGCGTGGCGGCAGATTTGGAGGCGCTGGGGATGTATTTAGACTCCGCCCCGGGCGCGCTGGTAGCGCGTAGGCTCGAGGGCAAGATGCAGTTCGCTTTCGGCTGGACGATGGCCACAACCAAGCGGCACCTGTCGGAAATTGGCGGCTGGGAAGCCATGGCGAATTATCACTCTGACGACTTTGAGCTGGGCAACCGAATCGCGCGCCGTAACTATCGCGTGGAATTGATGCGCAAGCCGGTGTGGATGGTGTTTCCTCAAGAGACGATCGGGCAGTATTTCCGGCACGAGCTGCGCTGGTCGATCGGATTGAAGAATGTGCGCCCCACTGCATACCGGTGGCTGATGCTGACCCACGGGTTGCCCTGGGCGCTGCTGGCGGCCGCTTTCGCGGCCAGCGCCGGATGGGCGGGAATTGCGGCGGCGCACCTCATCGCCTATCTTGTATTGCGTCTCGGGCTGGCTTGGACGACAGGCTCTTGGGGCTTGGGCGATACCGGAGCATGGAAGAAACTGTGGCTTGTTCCGCTGCGCGATGCCATCGGCTTCATCGCCTGGGTGAATGGCTTCTTTTCGGAGCGGATCTTGTGGCGCGGGTTTGCCTACCGCGTGAAAAATGGCCAGCTCTTCCCACTGGCGAGTGGGAACCTCATGAAAGAAAGCACTGCCCAGGGATTGAGCGCTAGTATCACGAACTCAGAGAATATTACTTAAGTGTGCGTGAATTTGCGGGTACCCAGCACGGCCCGCATCGTGCCTTGCTGGAATGGCCGGTCTTTCGGCCGCAGTTCTTCCCTTCGCTTTGGCCGGATCAAGAGATCTCCAGCCAATTTCCCATTGTCTGGCAACCTGTTAAAGTGGCCTGAGAAGTGCATCGGGTGCGAAACTTTTGTCGATGACGAGTAGACCCGCATGATGGCGCACTCCGCGATGTGGCGCGATGTAGTGCTCCTGCTGGCTCTGGCTCCGCTTGGCTACTATGCACTTGCCACCCTAGCGGCGCTGCGGTTTTTCGGGCGTGAGCGCGCGCGGCAGCTCCCCAATTACACTCCGCCGGTGAGCGTGCTCAAACCGGTGCTTGGCTTGGACTTCGGATCCCACGAAAATTTCGCAAGTTTTTGCCGGCAGGATTACCCGGACTACGAGGTTTTGTTTGCCGTGAACGACGATAAAGACGCCGCGGTGCCGATGGTGCGGCAGATCATCGCGGAATTTCCAGAACGGGAAATCCGCCTGCTCGTGGGCGCGGAACACTTCGGCGCAAACCGCAAGGTAAACAAACTGGCGCGGCTCGCGCGGGAAGCGCAAAACGAAATGCTGGTATTGACCGATGGCGACGTGCGCGTGGGACCACGCTATTTGCGTGAAGTTGTCGCGCCGCTTGCGGATCGAAAGATGGGCGCGGTGACTTCTTTCTACCGCGGGATCGCCGAGAATAATCTTGGCGCGGAAATCGAAGCCGTCGGCGCTTCGAGTGATTTTTTCGCGGGAGTGTTGATGGCGGAATGGACGGAAGGAATTACTTTTGCGCTGGGAGCTTCGATCGCGACGACCAAGGAATGGCTCGGGAAGATGGGCGGGTTTGAAGCCATTGCTGATGCTCTTGCGGATGACTATGAACTCGGCCACCGGATCGCCAAAGCCGGAGGCGCGGTCGTCCTCTCGCGCGAAGCCGTCTGGACCATGTATCCCGCGCGGACCTTCCGCAGCTTCTGGGACCACCAAGTGCGCTGGGCGCGCACGGTACGGCTGTGCAGGCCATTGTCTTACGTGGCATTGTTGCTCACCCAAGGACTGCCTTGGGCGCTGCTTGCCGCGCTCGTCGCGCCGGCAAAATGGATCGCGGGCGTCTATCTGCTTGCGTACTTGATCCTGCGTTTTGCGACGGCCTGGACAGTGGGGATTTGGGGCGTCGGGGACGAAGTCCTGCGACGGAAGATTTGGCTGGTGCCGCTGCGTGACGCGGTCCACTTTGTGGTTTGGCTCGCAAGTTTCGGTTCGAACCACATCCGCTGGGGCAACGTCGAATATGTGATTCGCCACGGTCGCATGGTGCCCCTAGCAGGCCTCGAAAGAACCGCAGCGAGCCCCGCGGAAGACGCCCCGAGATCGTAAATTTGGGCTACCCCCTCCCGGTGCGCGGTTGACGGTTGCGGAGAACCCGATTAAATTAGATAGGTAGAATCGTGGCTGTCAATCATCGGGAACGCTCTGCGATTCGTTTTTTTCCTCGCCTCAGGTGGGAGATCGTCCAACGGTAGGACTCCAGATTCTGGATATGAGTTGAATCGAGTGATAAACCGTTCGGATCGTTGCACTTACATCGAAACAAAAGTCGCTCAGATTGCCCCTTAGATTGCCCCACCAAGAGTGGCGGAACTGGCAAACGCGCAAGACTTAGGATCGATCTT